>JAZNNZ010000131.1:0-9759 GCA_045580525.1 Acutalibacteraceae bacterium | reverse complement strand
TAAAAATATAATTCAATAAAAAAATGAGTAGTAAAATTACTACTCATTTATTTTTTATAATTCAATTTTTCCGTAAAGTGGAATATTGGGCGCATCAGAAACCTTTTCTTTATTCATAGATGGTGTGGGAACGTATGCGGTTTTGCCACCACGATTACCCCTACCGTTTCTGCCGCGATCATTTCTTCTGTCACTTCTTGGTTTTGGTGTTACGCCTTCCGGAGCAATAACAACTCTACGACCTGCGCCTTCACCAAAGCTTACGCTTTGAACACCCGAAATACCCTGAACTGCGGTATGAATAATTCTTCTTTCATATGGGTTCATAGGTTCTAAGGTGCGGCATTTACCTGCTTTTAATGCTTGTGCAGACATACGCTTTGCTAAATTAATTAAGGTTTGTTCTCTTCTTTGGCGATAATCGCCGGTGTTTAAAATGATGCGGTAATAACCACCTTCACCAACATTTGCAGAAAGGCTGGTTAAATGCTGAATTGCATCTAATGTTTCGCCTCTGTGACCAATCATAACACCAAGACCGTCTCCTGAAACGGTAATTTCAGAACCGCCATCAATCGGGTTTACAATAACTTCAAGATTTTCACAACCAAGATTTTCTAAAATGGAAATTAAATAAGCGGCTGCTCTTTTTTCCGGTGTGCCATCCTTTAAATCTTTAAAAGGTACACCCTTAACCTCTACGGGTTTCTTTTCTTCTTTTACTTCTTTTTTTGTTTCTTTTTTGGCTTTTTTTACGGTTTTTTCTTCTGCTGCGGGTTCAACGACTACTTCATCTTCTACTTCCATAGAAGCTTTAACCTTAGCAAGAGCTCCGCCAAAAAGACCAAACGACTTTTTCTTTGCGTTTTGCAGCACTTCAATATTCACTATATCTTCTGCAGTTGCGCCAAGTAACATAATGGCATTTTCTTTTGCTTCGTCAATAGTGCTGCCGGTACCAATGGCTTCTTTTAACAAGTTTTTTCCTCCTATTTTTAAGGGTTATGCATTTTCACCCTTTTGTTTTTTCTTATTTTCAATATCGAACTGAGCTAATAATTCCTTCTTTTGCTCATTGGCAACCATTTGGTTAGGACCGTAGAAGTTTTGAATTACTAACTGAATTGCACCCGAAATTAAGCTACTGCATGCCCAATAGAAACCTGCAGCGCAGGAAACTGTAAAGCCGATAATTAAGGAGATTATGGGCATAGTTAACATCATACCGGCCATAGATGGAGCTTCGGGATTGTTTTTCTTTTGCATCATCACAGATAAAACACTTGTTAACATTGCTGCTGCAAACGCTAAAATGGGAATCCACCAAGATTTATCAAAATGATTGAAAATATCAATATTAAATTGTGGTTTTGCAGTTAAATCAATACCTAAAAAGTTAAAATCTAAACTATTAACTGCGGCTTGAGCTTCGTTAAAGCCGGTGAAATTAATGCTGCCTTCTTGAATTGCGTGAATAACTTCAGGCTGAATATAGGTGTTTGTTGCGCCTGTTAAGGTTGCTTTGTAAGCGGTTTCGGCGGCAGTAACAATTTCTGAAGAAAGGCCTGTTAAGTATTTCAAGGGACTTAAAATTACATAATAAATACCAAGCATTATAGGCATTCTTATAAGCATAGGCAAACAGCCACCAGACATTGAAATGCCTTCTTTTTGCATAAGCTCTTGTTGAGCCATTGCAAATTTTTGACGGTCATCACCATACTTTTTGCGCAGTGCTTCTAGTTTTGGTTTTATACGGGTTTGTCCCATTGATGATTTTTGAGACTTAATGCTTAAGGGTATCATAAGCAGGTTTACTATAATAGTAAACACAAAAACACTCATGGCAAAGTTGCCGCCAAAAATGTAGCTTAATTGCTGTAATACCCAACCTAATGGTTTTAAAAGAAAATCAAACATAATTTCATACCTTTTTCTTGCGCTTTGGTACAGGATCGTACCCGCCCCGACATAGCGGATTGCAACGCAGTATTCTATAAAAAGCAAGTGCCAAACCTATTATGACGCCCCATTCTTCTATTGCTTCAATAGCATAGTTTGAACAGGTGGGCGTAAATCTGCAACACGAAACCTTTGTGGGCGAAATGCTTTTTTGATAAAATCTAATAAGTTTAATACACAACTTTTTCATTTTAGTTTTGAGCCTTAAATTCTTGAAAGGCTTTACTCATATATTTTTTTACCTCTTGCATTTTGCAAGTGGTGGTTTTAGTGCGACCTACAAAAACAATATCGTACCCTGTGCCAAGCTCTGCACAAAGTTCTCTAAAGGCCGCTACAATTACACGACGCGCACGATTGCGCTTAACTGCACAGCCAATCTTTTTGCTAACAGTTACACCTATGCGGTTTATGCCTTTATTGTTCTTCTTTATATAAACAACAACCGAAGGAAAAACATAGTTTTTTCCCCTGCCGTAAACCGTTTTAAATTGATAGTTTTGGTTAAAGGTTAAATAATCCGTAAAATTCATTCCTTTAATGTAAAAAAGACCGCTTATAATGCGGCCTTAGTTTTTTCGCTTAATAGCTTAAAGACTTTCTGTTTTTAGCTCTGCGACGCGAAAGTATTTTGCGACCGTTGCGAGTTGACATTCTCTTTAAAAAGCCATGCTCCTTTTTACGATGAAGCTTTTTAGGCTGATAGGTTCTTTTCATTTTCATTATCCTCCAAAATTATAATACATAGCCTATAAATTATATCTAAAAATCTCTAAAAAGTCAATAAAAATTTTAAGATAACATTTTCTTTATTTTTTTGTCATTTCTAGCAAGGTTAAAAAAGCTTTGAGCTGCAACTTTTAAAAATTTATGCTCTTCTAATGCCGCAAGAATTGCTTCTTCTCTTGCTTTGTCAAAATTGGCGGCTCCCGTTAAAATAACGCCTACTACAACGTCACCAACCATTTTGTCCCCTTCGTTAAACATTTCTGCAAGAACGTTCATAACCTTGCTTATTTGCTTTTTATTGCCACTGTCTATAACTTCTCTTACCCTTGGGGCAATATAAGTTTTGTAAAAATCAATAAACAAGAAATCTCCGTATAAAGCAACCTCTGATTTATAGGTTTCTTTAAATTCGGGATATATATTGAGTATTTTTGCGGTTAATGCTTCAATATCGGGTGTGGAAGAAGTGGATTTTGGAAGTGCAATATTTCCACCCGTATATCTGCCTTGACGAATACCGAATTTTGTTTTGGCGGTATCTAAAAAGTCAAGACCGGCACTACGGGCATCCTTTTGGTCTTCTTCATTTTCAAACAAGAAAGCAGATGCTTCGGAAAATTCTTTGATTTCACCTTCTTCAACTGTAGCAACAAAGAATTTTAAAAGCTTATTATCACAGTCGTGCTCAACCTTAAATGCATACTCACTGTTAGAATACACACCGTCTTTTTCTACAAAGCCTTTTTCTGTGATAATTGGCTGTAATTCATCAATTATAATTTTTTTGATATTTTCGTTCACTGAAAATACACTCCTTTATTTAAACCAAATAATATTATAGCATATTATTTATAGTTTGTCATTAAAAATTTTTTCTAAAGTTGCTTTTAAAGCAATGCCGTCACAACAAGCTGTTGCAGTACCAATTTTTACTGCTTTTTTTAGCGCATCACGGTGGGTGTTTTTATTAATTTCGGCTGCTAAAAAAGCAGCAAGCAGACTATCCCCTGCGCCAACGGTATTTACAACCTCGGCTTTTATTGCTTCTTCACGAAGCACCGTGCCATCAGAAAGCAACAATACTGCCCCCATTGAACCCATAGAAACCAAAACATTTTTTGCACCGAATTTTTGCAATGTTCTAGCCCCATCTATAACCTCTTTTTCTACCGTTAGCTTTTTACCAAGCAGATAAGAAAGTTCGGCTAAATTTGGCTTTATTAAAAACGGTGATGCCGCTATTGCAGACTTTAAAGCTTCTCCAGAGGTGTCTAAAACAGTTTTAATGTCAAGCGGGTTTAATTCGTTTATAATGCGTTTATATGTATCATTTGCAAGACCTTTTGAAAGGCTTCCAGAGAGCACTACAAAATCGTCTTTATTCGCCAATTTCAGATAGTCTATTAAATCCTTCAATGACTGCTCGTCTACAAACGGACCGCTACCGTTGATTTCGGTTTCCTTTTCACCCTTTATTTTAACATTTATCCTGGTAAAACCGTCAACCTCAAAGAAGTTGGTTTTTACCCCTTCAAGCGCCAAGCCATTTTTAATGGCTTTACCCGTAAAGCCGGCAACAAAGCCCGTTGCGATATTTTCCACTTGAAGTCTTGTTAAAACAAGCGAAACGTTAACCCCTTTACCGCTAAAATGAATCGTTTCATCATGGGTGCGATTCATACCTTCTTTTAAGGGTTCGCTTAAATTAACATTATAGTCTATAGCGGGGTTTAAAGTAACTGTGTAAATCATAAATTCACCTATAAGTTTTCTGAAATTCTTTTTAAAACCGAAAGCACCGTTTCGTGTTTTGGAACCTTAACTATAAAGCCGGGTTTTTCACCCAAATTCAACGATGCCCCCTCACCCATTTTTGCAAGTGTTTCGGTGGCTTTTTCTAAATCAAAATCCTTAACGTTAAGCTTTACCTTATCGCTGCTTTGAATAATTTCATAAATACCGTTTCTGGCCGCCGCACCGCGAATAAGCGCTACGTCTATAAGCCCTAAAACTCTATCGGGCGGGGTACCAAAGCGGTCGTTAAGTTCATCTATAACGTCAAGTGCATCGTCCTTATTTTTTATATCGGCTATGCGCTTATAAATGCCAAGACGCGCGGTTATATAGGGTATATAATCTTCGGGAATACTTGCGCTTATATTAATATCTACCGAGCAAGAAACCTCTTCTTCAACCTTTACGCCCTTAATTTTATTAACCGCTTGATTTAGAAGTTTTATATACATATCGTAGCCAACCGCTTCCATATGTCCGTGCTGTTGACTACCCAAAATATTACCTGCTCCACGAATTTCCAAATCTCTTAAAGCAATTTTAAAGCCCGAACCAAACTCTGTAAATTCTCTTAAAGCAGAAAGACGCTTTTCGGCAATATCGGTTAGGCTTTTACCCTTTTTAAAGCAAAAATATGCATAGGCTCTTCTGGGACTACGACCAACGCGTCCTCTTATTTGATGAAGCTGAGCCAAACCGTAACGGTCGGCATCTTCTACAATAAGGGTATTGGCGTTACTTACGTCCACACCCGTTTCTATAATGGTGGTGCAAACCAAAACGTCAATTTTGTGTTCTAACAGTTCGTTCCATATGCCGGTTAATTCATCTTCAGTCATTTTACCGTGAGCCACGCCGATTTTTGCATCGGGAAGCATAGTTGAAAGCTTTGCGGCGGTATGGTAGATGCTCTCTACCCTATTGTGCAGATAAAAGACCTGTCCGCCACGACGCATTTCTTTATTAATTGCCTCTAAAATTACGCCCATATCTTCTTCTATAACGTAGGTTTGAACGGGTTTGCGGTCTTGCGGCGGTTCTTCAATGCTCGACATATCTCTGATGCCGCTCATAGCCATATTGAGTGTGCGTGGAATGGGGGTTGCTGAAAGGGTTAAAATATCAACCGTTGGAAACAACGCTTTTAACCTTTCTTTTTGGGCCACACCAAAACGCTGTTCTTCGTCTATAATTAAAAGCCCTAAATCTTTAAACTGAACGTCTTTACTAATCATACGGTGGGTGCCCACAACCAAATCTGCAGTACCACGACGAATATTGGTAAGACTTTTTTCAATTTGCTTTTTGGTTTTATGACGTGAAAGCAGTTCAATATTTATTGGAAAAGCAGAAAAACGCTTTTCTGCGGTTGCAAAATGTTGGTTGGCTAAAAGCGTTGTTGGTACTAAAATTGCACACTGTTTACCGCCATCAATACACTTAAACGCCGCACGTAATGCTACTTCTGTTTTACCAAAACCAACGTCTCCACAAAGTAGACGATCCATAGGATTTGGTTTTTCCATATCGCCCTTAATTTCATATGCGGCTCTTAATTGATCTTCGGTTTCTTCATAATCAAAAAGATCTTCAAAATCGTTTTGCATGGTGGTATCGGGTAAAAATGCGTGGCCCTTTTCGTTAAGACGCTTTGCATATAACTCCGCTAGTTCTTTTGCCATTTCTTTAACCGCGGTTTTAACGCGGGAAGTGGCTTTTTGCCATTCTACACCGCCAAGCTTATGCAAGGTTACACGACCGTCTACATTGGTGCCGATATATTTAGACACCAAGTCTAGTTGTGTTACTGGAACGTAAAGCACGTCGCTACCCTTATATTTAATTTTGATATAATCTTTAATAATATTATCGTTTTTTAAACTGTGAATACCTTCAAAAATGCCTATACCGTGAGCATAATGAACTACATAATCACCAATTTTCAGTTCATCTAAACTATTAATGCTCTTTCCGTTTTTAAAGCGCTTTTTACGAGCCTTTTGAAGCTTTTCGCCTTGAGCGATAATTAAAATATCGTCTTTAGGAAAATAAAGGCTATTACACAAAGACCCTGCCGCTACGTATTTACCCATAACGGGGGTTTCATTTTTATTTAGAAGGTTAATCTTTACACCTTTACCGTTTAATGCGCTAACAAGTGCAGAACCCGATTTTTCCCCTACAGATAGCACAATGCTTAAAGCAGCGTTATATTCTGTAATATCGTTTACAAGCAGTTCTGTATTACCGTTAAAAAGCGGCAACGCTTTTACGTCGGCATTTATAAGAGCTTTTGGCGGATAATCGTTTTTACTGCTTAAAAAGGCATCTAAATATATAACGTTAAAGGTTTTAATGCCTTCTATAACCTCTGTTTTATTAAGATAAAAACAGTCGGTTTTTTTATTTATATAGCCTTCTTCAATTAAGGCGGCTTTATCAATATTGCGGCTTTCGGTCAATGTTTTTATGCGGTTTATTACCGCGCGGTATTCTGAAATATAAACGTTGCCGCAGAAATAATCAAACACGGTTGAAGCCGCATTTTGATAAAAAGCCATATATCTGTCTTGCAATAGATCGTTTTTATAAATATCGCTTTCAATAATATCGTAAAGCTTTTGATTTTTATTTTTTATTGATTTTAAAAACTTGTTAAGTTCATCTATGTTTACGGTTTGCTTTTCGGTTGCGGGTAAAAATGTTACGCTGTTATAGCTTTCGATTCTTCTTTGAGTTTCGGTTTCAAAGCTTGAAATTTTTTCAACCGTGTCCCCAAAAAAGTCTATTCTTATTGGGTTTTCTGAACCGGGTGAAAAAATATCTAAAATATCTCACCTGTTAGAAAACTGGCCTGTGCCTTCTATTTGCCCCGCTTTGCTATAACCCATAACTAAAAGCTTTTCTAAAAGCTCTTGCAGATTATATTCTTCATTTATATTTAAAACTATTTTATTTTCTGATAATTCTTTTTTAGAAATACAACGCTGTGTAAGACATTCGGTATCTAAAATAAGAAGGTCAAAGTCCCCGTCAATAACTTTTGACAGGGTGTTGATTCTCTTATGCTCGTATTCTTTGGAGTAGCTTGTGGTGCTTCGAAGATTAAAATCTCTTGCTTCTAAAATTAACGCATTTTTGCCTAAAGCGAGAAGCTCGTTATATAAAATATGGCTTTCAGCGGCATCTGCGGTAATAAGGGTTGCTTTTTCTTCTTCACTTGCCAACACCAATGCTTTTAACGCAGGATTAAGCCCGGTTAAAACTATGGGGTAGTTATTTGAAGATTTTGCAGACACAAGCTCTTTAAAAATACTTGTTTTTTTAAAGACTTGGTTTAAGAACATTCTATGCTCCGTTATAATGGCTCATTGCAGTATCTACGTCCTTTTTTATAATGGTTTCAACTGCATCTGCGCCTAAATTAATTGCTCTTGAAATTTTGGGTTTATCTTCTTTTGAAAAGCCGGAAAGCACCCAATCTTTAAGGTCATACTCAGGGTGTGGTTTGGCGCCAATGCCTATACGCACACGCTTAAACTCTTGTGTTTTTAAATTTAAAATTATGTTTTTAAGTCCGTTTTGTCCGCCGTCAGAGCCTTTTGGACGCACACGGATTTTACCTGCATCTAAATTTATATCATCACAAATAACAATAAGCTTTGCTGCTTCTACTTTATAAAATTTTAAGGCTTTATTTATGGCCTCGCCTGATAAATTCATATATGTTAAGGGTTTTAATAAAAGCACTCTTAAGTTACCTATTTTGCAGTCTGCAGTTAAGGCATTAAAGCGGCTCTTTTTAAAAGTGGCACCTATATTTTCTGCCAATTTATCTATAACCATAAAACCGACGTTATGCTTTGTGGCTTTATATTCATCACCGGGGTTTCCAAGTCCCGCTACTACAAAATCGTAGGTGCTTTTCTTTTGAAAAATCATAATTTTACTCCATATTGTTTGTTAAGTACATAATTAAGCTTAGTGCTGTAAGGGGTGCGGTTTCTGCCCTTAAAATACGAGAACCCAATGTGGCTTTATTATTAAACAACGCGGCTTCATCTTTACTTATGCCGCCTTCACTACCAATTAAAATTGACAGATGATTATTTTGCATTGCTTTTAAAATAACGTCCCCTATTTTTTCGCCGCCGCACTCATAAAAAAGTATGGCGTCACGCGGCACGTCCTTAATATCAATGGGCTCTGAAACCTTTGGTATTATGCCGCGGCCGCTTTGTTTTGCGGCGCTTTCGGCAATTTTTTGATATTTTTCGGTTTTCTTTTTATATTCTTCTTTTTTAGGACGAGATACACAAAAGCTCGATAGCACCGGTACAATTTCAGTAACGCCCAATTCTACCGAGTGCTTGATAACGTCAGAAAATTTATCGTTCTTTAAAAAGCACTGGTAAAGGGTTACATTTAAAGAGGGTTCAGTTGTGCTTGGCGTTTTACTGATTACGTCAAGCACAACTTTATTTTCAAAAATATCTTTAATTTTACAAGCATAGTCAAAACCTTGTCCGTCACAAACTATAAGTTCTTCACCTTTTTGCATACGAAGAGACTTTATTATATGCTTTGCATCATCGCCTATGATTTCATTATCAAAATCCGATTTAAAAAATCTTGGCATACGTCACCTATTTATCTTCTTTATTTTCTTCGTCTAAAAAGTCAAAATCTACGAAAAAGCCTTTTTTAAAGCCAAGCTCTTCATCACTTACTTCTGTAGGTGCTTCTTCCTTTTTTTCATTAATTTTAGACCAATAATCTTCTTCTAACATATTATCTAAGCCGCTGTCTTCATTAGCCTTTTCATCCTGCCATTTTGCTAAAAGCTTGTCCCCTTCAGGATATGCAACCACGGGTTGTTTTTTCTTAATATAAATATTAGAAACAAGCATATAAACCGCAAAAATCAACAGTGATGCAAGTGAAATAATAATACCGTATTTTAAGCCGGGTGTTTCATATTTAAACTCAATTGTGTTTGTACCCGCTTTGGCAAGTACTGCCATAAAACCAACGTTAACCTTTTCAATTTCAACCGGACTACCGTTTATATATGCGGTCCAGCCTTCATCGTAAGGAATAGAATAGAAAACAAGATTATCTCTTTCTAATGTTATTTCTGCTTTAAAACCGTTTTTGGTTTTTGCAAAGGTACCCGCGGTTTTTGCGCGACTTGCAGCATCGGTAGATAACGCAACTTCAGAAAGATCAACTTCAAGATATTCTTGATTTAATAGTAAGTCGGATCGTAGCCAT
>JAZNNZ010000130.1:0-1855 GCA_045580525.1 Acutalibacteraceae bacterium | reverse complement strand
TCGTTACCTTTTTTATAGTCTTCGGTAACAATACGGGCAACATTCATTACCCTTTCGGCGTCTCTAACACTTGTACCGCCGAACTTTTTAACTATTAATGACATATTTGGACCCCCAAAATATAAGGAATTAAAAACTTTTTAGTATATTATATGCAATTTAGAAATTACGGTTGCTTTTAATGAATCTATCTTATTTAATAGTTCGCCTTCGTTTTCTTTTGCGGTTACAAAGGCAATTTCATCTTTACCGTCTTTTCTTTCAAGATATTTTACATCTTTAAAGGTTGCATTGATTTTTTCTTTTAAGCCTTCTTCTGCTTTTAGGCAAACGAAGAATTTTGCGCTATTAACAGTTGTTGGTACAACATAATCTTCATATCCTTCATCCCAAGAAAGATATTTTCTTGCAGAAAGGTGTTTAACACAGTCAATAATATCGGCAACAACCGCACTGGCTGTTGGCATTTTACCCGCGCCTCTGCCATAAAACATAACATCTCCTATAGCGTCACCGCGAACCATAATGGCGTTAAACACATCGTCTACAGATGAAAGTTGATTTTCATTTGCAACAATTGCAGGATAAACGTCGGCAGTAATTTTACCGTCTTCCAGAAGTTTTGCGCGACCGATAAGCTTAATTACACCGCCAAATAAGTCAGCATATTCTTTATCAGCTAATGTAATATTTCTGATGCCTTCTGTTTTAACCTGTTGTGGATAAACATGCTTACCAAAAGAAATTGCGGCAAGTATACATATTTTTCTACAAGCATCGTGACCGTCTACGTCGGCAGAAGGATCACGTTCTGCATAACCGAGTTGCTGTGCAAGTTGTAGTGCTTCTTCAAACGACATATTTTCTTTAGCCATTTTGGTTAAAACAAAGTTGGTAGTTCCGTTTAAAATACCCAATACTTCATATAAATCGTTAGCGGCAAGGCATTGAACGATAGGTCTTAAAATTGGAATGCCGCCGCCAACAGATGCTTCAAACAAGAAGTTAACGTTATTTTCTTCAGCAATTTTTAGAAGTTCCTGACCTTTTGCGGCAACAAGCTCTTTATTGCTGGAAACAACGCTTTTACCCTTTTGTAAACAGGCTTTAACAAAATCATAAGCAGGGGTAATTCCGCCCATAACTTCAGCTACAATTTGAATACTGTCATCATTTAAAATTTCATTAAAATCTTTAGTGAATTTATGACTATATGGTAAATTATCAAAATCTCTTATTTCTAAAATTCTTTTAACGGAAATTTCTTCTTTTGCCTTTTTAGCTATGCTTTTAGAGTGTTGGTCAACTACTTCAACAACGCCCGAGCCTACAACACCATGGCCTAATACTGCAATATTTATCATTTTTGTTCTCCTTTAATAACCCTGCTAACCGAAATAACGCCTTCTAGTTTTCTTAATTGCTCTAAAAGCTTTTCGGTCTTTTCCGCATATAACGTTCTATAAGACACCGTAACGGCTGCGGCACCGTCATTAGGGGCGCCCTGATTAATAGTTAATATATTAGCACCCATGGCATATAGCTTATTTATAAACTGTGAAAGTGTGCCGGTGGTATCACTTAAAATTGCGGTTATACTAATTATTGATGCACCCGCATCTTCATTAAATACGTGAATTGAATCTTTATATTTATAAAATGCACTACGTGAAATACCCGCCATTTTTACCGCCGCTGTTGCATTTTGTGCAACACCTGTACTTAAAAGCTTTTTGGCTTCTAAAACCTTTAAATAGGCTGATGGCATAGCATCTTCTTTTACAAGATAATATCGATTTTCATCCATAAAAAGTGTCCACCTCACAAAAACAGTTGTTTTCGATATGCAAACACT
>JAZNNZ010000129.1:0-2165 GCA_045580525.1 Acutalibacteraceae bacterium | reverse complement strand
GAACGACATGGCTACGATCCGACTTGGCGAAAGGCTAAAGGGCACGGTAGCAGAAAAATTAAAATACTTTAAAACTATGTTTGCTTGTGACGACGTATTTAGGTTTCGTGAGCTTGAATGCAACGGATTTAAAGCGGCGGTGCTTTTTTCTGACAGTATGGTAAATAACGAGGTGCTTGGCGAATGTGTTATAAGGCCGCTTTTACTTTGCGAAAAGCCACAAAATATAAGGGCGGACGAATTTGTTTTTAAATCGGTACTTTTTGCGGGAGAAATAAAAAAGACCGATTTAGTGCTTGATATGGTACGTGGTGTTTTATATGGCGACACGGTGGTGCTTTTAGATAACGATTGCCTGGTTGTAAACACAAAGGGCTTTAGAACACGCGGTATAAGCGAACCAAATGATGAACGCATTTTGCAAGGGCCAAGAGAAGGCTTTGATGAAACCGCAATGCTTAATTTTGTAATGCTGCGCCGCAAACTTCCAACCCCCGATTTGCGCTGTGAAATTACCTATTTAGGCAGAAGAACAGACACAAAGGTTTTTATATGCTATTTAGATTCATTGGTTAAAAAGAAGGTTTTATCGGAAATAAAGCGCAGACTTAAAAAAATTGATATAGACGGTATTATGGACAGCAACTATATAAACGAGCTGATTAAAGATAACCGTTATAGTCTTTTTAAGTCTGCAGGTAGTACCGAACGCCCTGACGTTGTAGCGGCAAAACTTTTAGAAGGGCGTGTTGCTTTAATAGTTGACGGTACACCCGTTTGCATAACCATACCCTATTTATTTCAAGAAAATTTTCAGTCTGATGAAGATTATTATTTAAACTTTCTGGTGGCCAATATTGGCAGAATATTAAGATATATCTGTTTTGGTTTAAGCGTGGCGGTTCCTGCAATATATTTATGCTTAACCTGCTTTTTTCCAGCGCTTTTGCCAACAAGCTTTGTAATATCAATTGCGTCATCCCGTATGGGCGTACCCTTTTCTTCTTTTTTAGAATGTATAGTGCTGGTGCTTATTTTTGAAATACTTAAAGAAGCGGGTATTCGTATGCCCCAAAGCCTCGGTCACGCACTTAGCATTGTGGGCGGTCTTGTTGTAGGACAAGCCGCGGTAGATGCAAAAATTGTTTCTGCTCCTATGCTTATTGTTGTGGCGCTTTCGGGTATATGCGGTCTTATGATTCCAAAACTAAAGGGCGCGGTGTTTTATTTAAGACTACTTTTTATTGTGCTTTCCGGCCTTTTGGGCTTTTTTGGACTTTTTTGCGGCTTTGTTTTTATGCTTATATCTATATTTAAAATGAAGTCTTTTACGGTAGATTACACCGGTAGCTTAAGAGAATTTACCGTTTCTTCTTTAAAGGATGATTATATACGTGCGCCATTTTGGTTTTTAAAACAAAGACCCGACTATTTAACCGATAATCTGGTTAGAATGGATGATAAAAAATGAAAAAGCTTATAATATTTCCGCTTGTAATTTTGCTTTTATTTGCTTCTTGCAAAACAGATTATATAGAACTGGAATCTCGTGCAATTGTGGCGTCCATTGGTGTAGATAAAAAAGAAAATTTGCTTTCTGTTACTATGGAGCTCATAAACCTTAACGAAGACGATAAAAATGCAGAAAATCAGATTATAACCAAAACGGGCGCAAATTTTGAAGAAGCGGTAGGAGCCATTTCAAGCAGCGTTTCTAAAAACTTGTTTTATTCACACTGCGCGTTAATTGCGCTCGGAGAAGGGTTAAACCAAAAAGATATTCAAAGTGTTTTTAAATTTTGTTTTTTAAGCAACGAGTTTACCTTACTCCTTAAGGTTGTTGCCACAAAAAGTGCAAATCAACTACTATCTATTAAGCCCAAAAACGAGAAGGTTTTAGGTTACGAAATAATGTCGGCTTTAAATTCAAGACAAAAGAATTTAAGCATAGGCTATAATAACAGTTTTATTAACGTTGGCGGCAGAAGAGATACTGCCCCTGTTTTATATGCACTCCCCTTATTTAAAATCGAAGGTGAAAAGGAAGATGCGCTTTATTCTTTAGACGGGGTAAAGCTATATAAAGATGATATCGAAAGTGTAGTTTTACAAGACAATAATGCTGTCTTGTTTGAAATGCTCTCAAACAATTTTAAAAGCGGATT
>JAZNNZ010000128.1:0-3914 GCA_045580525.1 Acutalibacteraceae bacterium | reverse complement strand
AGCATATAAATTTATATCTAAAGTTTCATGGTCAAAATCAGCAGAAATATCAATCTTTTGATTATCAATTTCAAACACCGCATTTAACGCCGCCAATGCTGTGTAACACACCGCACTACAAGCACCGTAAACAATACCTGTTTCTGCGGCATCTCCCTGGCCTACGGTAAGAGAAAAACGAAAATCTGATACCTTAACGTTTCCACAAAACTCTAATATTGCAAGTACTAAAGTTTTTAGGCTATCAACAATAATAGACACCCCTTCTACAACGCCTTTATTGTTAACCAGATTTTTTAAAAAATTTGAATTTTCTTTATCTTTATTTTTACTTTCCGTTTGCTTTATATTGTACTCTTTATTTTGCCAATCTTTAAGCGGAATCTGATATTTAAAAAACAGATACTTAATTAGCAGATATCCACCAGAAGAATATTCAATTTTTGCATTAATTGGCATTAACAATAAAAAGAGAATTAAAGCAACTATACATAAAATTATAATAGTGGCTGTCATAAATACCGCCTATTCTGCTTCCTCTTCGTCAATAACCACTTCAGGAAGTGTTTCATCAATAATAAGTTGTTCGGCTTGTCCGACTAAATCTTTTGGTAGTGGTGGAAGATCTTTTAGACTTTCAAGCGAAAAGCAGCGTAAAAAGGTATTGGTTGTGCCATATAAAAGCGGACGACCGGGTAAATCTAATCTTCCCTGCTCTTCAATTAAATCTTTTTCAACAAGTGTTGATACAACACCAGTACAATCAACACCACGAACCTGCTCAATAAACGCTTTTGTTATTGGTTGGTTATATGCAACAACCGCCAAAACTTCAAAAGCAGCAGAAGAAAGCGGTGTTTTTCTTTTAATATCAAATGCCTTTTTAATTGGATCTGCATACTTAATTTGGGTTGTCATTTGATATGTATTACCGAGTTTTACAACACGAAGTCCCAAATCTTTAAGATTATCGTTTAAAACAGCCACAGCATCTTTAAGCTTATCTTCTTTAATTTCAAAGACTTCGCAAAGTCTATCTATAATCTGCGGTTCACCACCAGCAAAAAGCACAGCCGAAAGACCGGCAATAAGTTCATTATTCATTTTCGGTTTTCTCCTTTATTAAGGTTACGGTCATATCTTCGCCATCACCGCTAATTTTTACGCGGTTGGCTTTACAAAGCTCTAAAACCGCTAAAAAGGTTGCTACAAGTTCTGAACGAGAATGGGACTCTAAAAATACGTTTTTAAGTTTTTCTTTTTTACCGCCCCAAAGCTTACGCATAACTGAAACGATTTTACTTGAAACCGATACTATTTTTTTAGCAACTATATTAGTGAAAACTTCGGTTGATGGTGGTTTTTTGCGCTGACCGCGTCCAACCGCTGCTAAATAACTATCAAGTAAAATATTTTTATCGTGTGTTAATGCATATGTGCCCGAAAATTTAATGTCATCCTGCTTTTTAACAAAGCTATTAAATCCATCTGTCATGGTAGAAAGCTTTTCTGCCATTTGACGACAAATTTCATACTCTAAAAGCTCACCCGCAAGTTCATCTTTGAGTGTATCGGCTTCATCATTATGTTTGGGTAAAAGACTCACTGACTTTATATAAACCAAACGTGAAGCCATAACCATAAACTCACTGGCTACATCCATATTATTCTCTTTCATTGCGTTAATATGCTCTAGATATTGGTCTAAAAGCAATGAAATTGAGATATCATAAATGCTTAGCTTGTTTTTAGAAAGCAGACTTGAAAGTAATTCAAGCGGTCCTTCAAAAACCTCTAATTTATAAGATAGCTGTTCCATTTTCTACCCCAAAATAAGATTAAACGGTAAATTTGCTAAAAACCATAGACCATCTAATACGTAGCCGGTTACGGTTGATAGAATTCCTGACCCTACCGATGAAAAAATTAAAACTAAAACTATAATTCTGAAATATCTTTCGTATTCCATAACCTTTAAATATGCTCTTGGCGGTAAAAACGCAAATAATATTTTTGAGCCATCAAAGGGTGGAACCGGAATTAAATTAAATATAGCAAGAGAAACGTTTATGCTGATATAGTATTGAAAAATATAGTAAATAACCAAAGGAATGGAAACATCCCCACTATAATATGCAGCATAAATAGGCTCTGAAAAAATCAGCATATAAATATTTGAAATTATCATAAAGACAAAGGCCAAAAGCAAATTCATTATTGGCCCTGCCGCTGCAGTAAGGGCAATATCTCTCTTTATATTATTAAAATATCTGCTGTTTATTTGAACCGGTCTTGCCCAACCAATTCCTAAAAATAAAAGCATTAATGCGCCAAAATAATCAATATGCGCAAAAGGATTTATTGTAAGTCTACCTTGGTACCCTGGTGTTGGGTCACCCAATTTTGTTGCAACAAAGGCATGTGCCCACTCATGCATTGGAAGGGTGAAAAATATTATGATTATTGAAGAAATAATCCAAGGTAAAATGGTAGTGATTGAAAAATCACCACTTTTTAAAATATCTAATAACATTGCTATCTCCTGACAAACTCTAATGCCTTTGCCTTATCTTCTACCTGGCCTAAAAACCAGCAATATAGTGCTTCGCCAAGTTCCTGATAAATTGGGTCACCATCGTGACCGCATATCATTGCAAAGGTCTGTCCTACCCTTCTTTCACTTTCGTTGCCGCTTTTATAAGCTAAAAAGTAGAAAGAAAAAGCTCCCGAATCACAAGAGTGGGTATAAATTTTAGAATCAAGCTCTGAAAGAGTATCATAAAAAACGTTTTGTGCTGTATTTGCTAAAACGCTATCAGGACAGCTTCTTTCAAAACCAACGGTAGCTGCAAAAGACAAAAGCAAAATACGATGAGCCGAAAGTGAAGTTGATTCATCACTACCGTCAATCATATTATTTTCTTCTTTACAAGCTAAAACCAAAGCTTTTGCTATTTCTACGCCCAAAGTTTTGGCCTTTTGTAAATTACCGTTAGCACGATTAATTTGAAATTCTTCACTTGTTTGCGGATAACTGTTGTTTTCAATACTTAACGACGGTTTATCACCCGCAATTTTGATATCTCTATCATCAAACATATTATCACTCTTTTCTAAGGGTGTATTGTTCTAGGGCAGTTGCTAACTGATCGGGACAAGACGTGGTTTTAAAGCCGCATCTTATATTTTTTAATCTTTTTATAACTTCATCGACCTTCATGCCAACTACTAAATTTGCAATACCTTGTGTATTACCGTGGCAACCGCCGATAAAGCTTACTGACTGAATAACATCGTTATCATCAATAATAATTTCAATCTTTCTTGAGCAAACGCCCTGGGTTGTGTAGTTTATTTTGTTCATGCTTTAAAAACTACCTTTCCAAAATGTTGATTTAAAAACTCTGTAGCTTCAGAAAAAACCTCTTTAAATTCACAAATGCCGCCAGGCATGGTGCAACATTCACTATGCTCACACTTATTAACAAACATTGTTCCGCCAAAAAGCTCAATTATTTGCAAAAGTGTTATATCTTCAGGTTTTTTGTTTAGTAAATAACCGCCATTTTTACCCTTAATGCTTTTAACAATACCATTTACAGATAACGTATGAAGTATTTTTAGGGCAAAACGCACAGTAACACCCGTTTCTTGAGAGATTATTGCGGCAGTTGTATGCTCTTTTTTCTTTGCAAGACACGAAACTATACGAATTGCATAATCTGTTTCAGAGTTTAATAACATAAAAATTCACCAATTTTATCTATCTTTAAATTTATTGCTTCTTACAGGATGACGAAGCTTTCTAAGTGCCTTTGCCTCAATCTGTCTGATTCTTTCACGAGTAACGTTAAATTCGCTTCCCACTTCTTCTAATGTATGACAGCGGCCATCTTTAAGTCCAAAACGAAGAC
>JAZNNZ010000127.1:0-9797 GCA_045580525.1 Acutalibacteraceae bacterium | reverse complement strand
TTATAACAAAAACAAAAAATATGCAATAGTTTTTAAACATATATTTAACTAATATATTTTGTTTTTTTGCTTGACAAAATACGACTTTTGTTATATAATTGCTTTAGTGCATAAAAGCGTTAAAGTTTAAAGCGCTAAAGTAAGGATGATATCAATGCCACAAACTCTAATTATTATTTTAACCATTGTAATTTATTTAGGTCTTATGGTAGTTTTAGGAATTACGTCGCGTAAAAGCATTAAAAGCCTTTCAGATTTTACGGTTGGCGGCGGTAATGCCTCGGCTTGGCTTTCTGCATTATCTTATGGTACTGCATATTTTTCTGCAGTTATGTTTATTGGTTATTCCGGTACTACCGGTTGGAAATACGGTGGCTTTGCAGTACTTGTTGGCATTGGTAACGCTATTTTTGGCAGTCTGCTTGCCTGGCTTGTTCTTGCTAAAAGAACCCGTAAGGTTGCAAGAAACTTTGAAATAAAGACCATGCCGCAGTTTTTTGATGCAAGATATCAAAGCAGCAGTATGAAGCTTTTTACAAGCATTGTTATTTTCATATTCCTTATTCCCTACTCTGCAAGTGTGTATAAGGGACTTACTTCGGTTTGCTCGGTGCTGCTTAATGTTGACGAAACCTTAACTATGATTATTATTGCGGTA
The DNA here is from genome assembly GCA_045580525.1 of Acutalibacteraceae bacterium. GTDB lineage: Bacteria > Bacillota > Clostridia > Oscillospirales > Acutalibacteraceae > UMGS1279. Next base: position 9,139 of record JAZNNZ010000127.1, on the reverse strand, counting down.
GCCTCTATTGCAATACTGCTTTTGGGTGGTTATTTAGCCGCAATTAAAGCAGACTTTATTCAGGGCATTATTATGTTCTTTGGTGTCATTTTACTAATTTACTTTGTTCTTCGTTCTGATACTATTTCTTCTAACGGTGCAATAAAGGGGCTTGTAAAATTAACCAACGATTTAGACTTAAAAGCAAACGACTGGGTGGCTTTGATTTCCACCATTCTTATGACAAGCTTTGGTACCTGGGGACTTCCGCAGATGATTCACAAATACTATGGTATTAAGGACGATAAAGAAGTTAAACGCGGCACAATAATTTCCACTATTTTTGCTCTGCTTGTTGCAGGCGGCGGCTACTTTATTGGTTCTTATGGCAGAATGTTCTACTCTTCTTTAGATGAAGTAACCAACAAAAGCACAGATTACATTGTGCCTAACATTTTAAAAAATGCAAATATGCCTTCAATTTTACTTGGTATTGTTTTAGTGCTTTTAATTTCTGCAAGTGTTTCTACACTTTCATCTATTACTATGACAGCCTCTACTACAGCAGTTATGGACTTATTTAAGCACAAAAAGGAAATGGATGATAAAAAAGCAACCCTTAATATCAGATTGCTTTGCGTTGTTTTTGTTGTGCTCTCTTACCTAGTTGCAAACACAAAAACTCCAATTTTAGATATGATGTCTTATTCTTGGGGTATACTCTCCGGTAGCTTTTTAGCACCATATATGCTTTCTTTATACATTAAATCCATCAATAAAACCGGTGCTTTCAGCGCTATGATTTCAGGTTTCGTTATTGCCTTTGTTCCCGCGGGAAGTATGCTGATTAATCAAATAGCTCCCAAGGTTGAAATTTTTGCAATTTTAAAAGCCTACGGACCACAGTTTGCGGTTGGGGCGATGATAGTATCATTTGTTGTTTGCATAATAGTAAGTAAACTAACCAAAAAGATTGATTACAGCGAATTCTACAAAAAAGCTGAAATTTAATCGATTTTTTTGACAAAACATATTTTAATTTGTCTTTGTTTATGGTATAATTTTTTATAATATTTACCTGAACAAAGACATTTTGTTTAAAGTAACAATTTTACAGTAGGTGACAAAGTTGATTTGGAACAAAGAAATTGAAACCATGCCACGCCAAAAGTTGCGTGAACTGCAGCTTGAGCGTATGAAATGGATGATAAAGCACTGTTACGATAACGTGCCGCTTTATCGTAAAAGATTAGACGAATGCGGAATGACTCCCGACAAGTTTAAATCTTTAGATGATATTAAAAATATTCCCTTTACGGTGAAAACAGATTTAAGAGATACATATCCGTTTGGTCTTTTTGCTGTGCCACAAAGCAAGATTGTGCGTATTCACGCTTCTAGTGGTACAACCGGCAAACCCACCGTTGTAGGATACACTCAAAACGACCTTGATAACTGGGCTGAAATGATTGCCCGACTTGTTACTGCCGGTGGCGCTACAAATGAAACTATAGTACAAATTGCATTTGGCTACGGTATGTTTACAGGAGCTCTTGGTCTTCACTACGGTCTTGAAAAGATAGGAGCTACCGTTGTTCCCTGTTCATCTGGCAACAGTGAAAAGCAGCTTATGTTTATGCGCGACTTTAAAACCAACGCATTAGTTTCTACCCCTTCATATGCGTTATATTTATCTGAACTTGCAAAAGAATCAGGCTACCCTATGAGTGATTACCACCTAAAGCTTGGTATACTCGGTAGTGAAGGCTGTACCGAAGAAATGAGAAGTCAGATTGAAAATAACTGGGGTATGTTTGTTACCGATAACTATGGTCTTTCTGAAACAGGCGGACCGGGACTATCGGGGGATTGTGAATACAGATGTGGTATGCACATCAACGAAGACTTCTATTACTGTGAAATTATTGATCCAAACACGGGCGAAGTTCTACCCGAAGGCAGTGAAGGTGAATTAGTAGTTACCACCCTTACTAAAGAAGGTATTCCGATGCTTCGTTACAGAACAAAGGATTTAACCCGCATTGTTACAGAGCCTTGTAGGTGTGGAAGAACCACCGCAAGAATGGATAAAATTAAAGGTAGAAGCGACGATATGCTTAAAATACGCGGTGTTAACGTATTTCCTTCGCAGGTTGAAAGTGTGCTTGTTGGCATTGATAGCATTAGCCCACACTATCAACTTATTGTTACAAGAGAAAACTATTCTGATAGTTTAGAAATTAAGGTTGAGCTTATTGACGGAAGTCTTTTAGACCGCTTTGGAGAATTGCAAAACCTACAAAACACCATCAGAAATAAGGTTCGTTCTGTGCTTGGTATTGATACAAAGGTAAGTTTAGTTCAACCCAAAACCATAGAACGCTTTATGGGTAAAGCAAAAAGAGTTATAGATTTGAGGAATAAATAAATGAAACAATTATTACTTGGAAACGAAGCGGTTGCCCGTGGCCTTTACGAAGCAGGTGTAAAGCTTGTTTCATCCTACCCCGGTACTCCTTCGACAGAAATTACCGAAACAGTATCTAAATTTAAAGAAATTTATAGTGAATGGGCACCAAACGAAAAGGTAGCGGCCGAAGTTGCTATTGGCGCTTCTATTGCAGGAGCAAGAAGCTTTTGTGCCATGAAACACGTTGGCTTAAACGTTGCCGCAGACCCCGTTTATACCGCTTCTTACACCGGCGTAAATGGCGGCTTTGTATTAGCTGTTGCAGACGACCCCGGTATGCATTCTTCTCAAAATGAGCAGGATAGCCGAAATCACGCTATTGCCTCTAAAACACCCATGTTAGAGCCAAGTGATTCTATGGAATGTAAAGAGTTTACAAAACTAGCCTTCGCGCTTTCTGAAGAGTATGACACACCCTTTATGGTGCGTTTAACCACTCGCGTTGCTCACTCTCGCAGTCTTGTTGAGCTTAATGACAGAGAAGAATTAGAATTAAAAGAATACACAAAAGATCCGCAAAAATACGTTATGATGCCAGCAATGGCAATTAAGCGTCACGTTATTGTGGAAGAAAGAATGAAAAAATTAGCAGAATACGCAGAAACCGCTGAAATTAATAAGGTAGAAATTAATAAAGGCGCAAAAATTGGTATTATTACTGCGGGTGACTGCTATACATACGCAAAAGACGCTTTGGGTGAAAATGCTTCTTACTTAAAATTAGGTATGGTAAATCCTCTACCTACAAAGTTATTTTTGGATTTTGCAAAGCAGGTTGAAACCCTTTATGTTTTTGAGGAACTTGACGGCGTTATTGAAACACACTGCAAAGCGCTAGGCATTAAGGTAATTGGCAAAGAGCTTTTTGGTCTGCTTGGTGAATTTTCACAAGATACAATTAAAGAAAAGATTTTAGGTCAAAAACCTACCGTAAACTCAACCGATTTAGAAATTCCGCCACGCCCACCGGCACTTTGTGCGGGTTGCCCACACAGAAGCCTTTATTATTCATTAAAAACCATTGGCTGTTATGTTAGCGGTGATATTGGTTGCTATACACTTGGAGCACTGGCTCCCCTATCTATGATGGACACCTGCGTTTGTATGGGCGCTTCGGTTTCTGCTTTACACGGTGTTTGTAAGGTGCGCGGTAAAGAATTTTCTAAAAACGCCGTTGCGGTTATTGGCGACAGCACATTTATACATTCAGGTATTACGGGATTAATTGATATTGCTTATAACAAAGGCATTTCTACAGTAATTGTTTTAGATAACTCCATTACAGGTATGACGGGTCATCAAAACAATCCTGCAAACGGTTTAACCATTTGCGGCGAAGAAACTACTTCTGTTGATTTAGAAGCCTTAGCTCATGCTTGTGGAATTAACAGTGTAAGGGTGGTTGACCCTTATAAAATGAAAGAAACCACAGCGGTTATTAGAGAAGAGCTTGAAAAGGACGAACCTTCTTTAATTATTTCACGTAGACCATGTGTACTACTAAAGACCTTTAAAGGTGCACCTAGTTACGAAATTAAGGACTGCAAAAAATGCAAAATGTGTATGAAGATTGGCTGCCCTGCCATCAGCTTTAACGAAAATGGCGCAGTAATTGACAGTACCCTTTGCGTTGGTTGCGGTGTTTGTACCGAAATGTGCAAGTTTGATTGCATTAAAGGGGGTAAATAAAATGTATAATTTAATGATTGTTGGCGTGGGTGGTCAAGGAACACTTTTGGCAAGTAGATTACTTGGCAATATAATGACCAGCGAAGGACTGGACGTTAAGGTTTCTGAAGTGCACGGTATGAGCCAACGCGGTGGTTCAGTTGTTACCTATGTTAAAGCAGGAAAAACCGTTAACTCCCCCATTATTACAGATGGTGAAGCCGATATTATTTTAGCTTTTGAACAGCTTGAAGCGGCACGTTGGATTAAATACCTTAAAAAGCAAGGTAAAATTATTTTAAACACACAAAAAATTATGCCTATGCCTGTTGTTACGGGTAATGCAAAATACCCCGAAAACGTAATTGATGCGCTTAATAAAACAGATGCAGAAATTATTTCTTTAGATGCTTTATCTTTAGCGGAACAAGCCGGTAGCAGCAAGGCTGTTAACGTTGTTCTTATTGGTGTACTTGCTAAAAACACCGATATAAGCAAAGAAAAGTGGATAGAAGCAATAAAAAGCACCGTTCCACCAAAGTTTTTAGAAATGAATCTTAAAGCCTTTGAGCTTGGATACAATAATTAGCAAAGGACTGACAGTTGTGGCAAATTATTTCAACCCCGAAATTGAATGTGCCGATAGAGAAACTATGCGCACCATTCAAAATGAGCGACTAAGAGAAACCGTAAAGAGAGTTTATGAAAAGGTTCCATTTTATAAGCAAAAGTTTGACGAAATGGGAATAAAGCCCGAAGACATTCAAACTATTGACGATATTTCTAAGCTTCCCTTTACTTTAAAAACAGATTTAAGAGATAACTATCCCTTTGGACTTTTTGCAGTTCCACGTGAAGAGCTTGTGCGTATTCACGCAAGTAGTGGTACAACCGGAAAGCAAACCGTTGTAGGCTATACTAAAAACGATATTGACGTTTGGTCAATTTCTGCAGCTCGTGCTATTGTGGCTGCCGGTGGCACAAAGGAAGATATTATTCACGTTTCTTACGGTTACGGTTTATTTACAGGCGGTTTAGGTTTACACTACGGTGCAGAAAAGCTTGGCGCTTGTGCAATTCCCGTTTCAAGCGGTAACACAGACAGACAGGTTCAAATTTTAGAAGACTATGGTAGCGATATTATTTGTTGTACACCTTCTTACGCCGCCTTTATTGGTGAAACCTGCAGAGAAAAAGGCATTGATACATCTAAACTTCGCGTACGCGCCGGTATTTTTGGCGCAGAAGCCTGGAGTGAAGGTATGAGAGAAAATATTGAAAAGCTATTAAACATTAAGGCTTACGATATTTACGGTCTTTCTGAAGTTGCAGGACCCGGCGTTTCTTTTGAATGTGAAGAACAAACAGGTATGCACATTAACGAAGACTACTTCTACCCCGAAATAATTGATCCTGATACAGGTGAAGTTTTACCTGAAGGCGAAGTTGGTGAATTAGTATTTACCTGTATTGGTAAAGAAGCACTTCCGCTTATTCGTTACAGAACAAGAGATATTGCGGTGCTTACTCGCAAAAAATGCTCCTGTGGCAGAACACTTATTAAAATGTTAAAACCAATGGGCAGAAGCGATGATATGCTGGTTATTCGTGGTGTTAACGTCTTCCCAAGCCAGATTGAATACGTTTTAACAACTATGGGTTACGAACCTAACTATCTAATTGTGGTTGACAGAGTTAATAATCTTGACACCATTGAAGTTAGGGTTGAATTACCACCTTCACACTTCTCTGACTCGGTTAAAGATATTGAAAGAAACGAAAGACTAATTGGTGAAAAGCTTCGCGCAGTACTTAACATTGGCGCAAAAGTAAAATTAGTTGAACCAAAATCAATTCAAAGAAGCGAAGGCAAAGCCAAACGCGTTATTGATAACAGAAAGATTTAAGGGGGCAAAAATTATGTTTATTGATCAAATTTCTATTTTCATTGAAAACCGCCAAGGACGTATGGCAGAAATTACAAAGGTACTTGCAGACGGTGGCATTGATATTCGTGCTTTATCTATTGCAGATACAACCGACTATGGTATTTTAAGACTTATTGTAAACAACCCCGAAAAAGCAACTCTGCTTTTAAATGAAAACCACGTTACCGCTACAATTACAAAGGTTTTAGCTATTGCTATTGATGACAAACCCGGCGGTTTAAATAAGGCTATTACCATTCTTTCGGATAAGGGTGTTGACGTTGAATATATGTACGCCTTTTTGAACCCTAGAAAAGACACCGCCTTTGTTATTTTACGTGTTGCTGATAACGAAAAAGCAGTGCAAATTCTTAAAGACGGTGGCATTGAGCTAATGTCTAACGAAGATATTCAATAATAAACAAAAATTAAAAGACCGTAGAGATAACTCTACGGTCTTTATTTTTATAGCACTTTTGAAAGGAAGGCTTGTAGCCTTGGATTTTTAGGATTATCAAAAAATTCTTGTGGGGCGGCTTCTTCCATAATTACGCCTTCATCAATAAAGATAACTCTGTCTGCCACCTCTCTTGCAAAGCCCATTTCGTGGGTTACCACAACCATGGTCATACCTTCTTTTGCAAGATTTTTCATAACTTCAAGTACTTCTCCAACCATTTCGGGATCCAGCGCAGATGTAGGTTCGTCAAACAGCATAACGTCGGGATTCATACATAATGCACGAACAATAGCTACACGCTGTTTTTGACCGCCCGAAAGCTGACTAGGATATGAATCTGCCCTGTCTTCCAAGCCTACAGTTTTAAAAAGCTCTAATGCTTTGCTTTCGGCTTCTTCTTTTGTTTTACCAAGAAGCTTCATTGGAGCAATAGTCATATTTTTTAGCACAGTCATATGTGGAAACAAATTAAACTGTTGGAACACCATGCCCATCTTTTTACGGTGAATATTGATATTTACCTTTTTATCGGTAATATCAGCTCCATCAAAATAAATATGTCCGCCGGTTGGTGTTTCTAGTAGGTTTAATGAACGAAGTAATGTGGATTTACCGGAACCCGAAGGTCCTACAATAACCACAACTTCACCCTTTTTAATTTCACAATTAATACCGTTTAAGGCCTTTACCGTGCCACCAATGTAGTGTTTTTTAAGGTCGACCACCTGAATTAAAGAATTATTATCTTTCACTCTTACGCAGCCTCCTTTCTAATTTTCCTACAAGCCAGGTTAAAATCATAACGACAACCAAATAAATTATTGCAACCGTTATAAGCGGTATAAAGTAAGAGAAGGTTCTACCTGCAATTGTGTTACCCGCTTTGGTTAAATCAATAACGCCAACATAACCTGCAACCGATGTTTCTTTAAGCAGAACTATAAACTCATTACAGAGTGTTGGTAGCACCGCTTTAAACATTTGCGGTGTAATAATATAAAGCATTGTTTGTGGGTAGTTAAAACCAAGACTGCGTCCTGCTTCAAACTGACCGTTATCTATAGACATAATACCCGCACGGAAAATTTCTGCAACGTATGCACCCGAGTTTATACCAAAAGCAAAAATTGCAACCGCAACACCACTATTAGATGAAGCAAATATTACGAAATAGAATATCATAAGTTGAACAACAACAGGTGTACCGCGAATAACCGTAAGGTATATTTCACAAATTTTATTTATTACCGATAAAACCTTAAAGCCTATGCCACCTCTTAGCTTCATAGCCTCCAGATTTTTATCGTAAGAGGTTCTGACTGCTGCAACCAAAACGCCAATTACAATACCTATAGCTAATGAGCCAAGTGTAATTAAAAAGGTATTTTTTAAACCATCAAGAATAAAGTCAAAACGGTTACCTTCAAACATAACCCAAACAAATTCTTCATAAAGCTCGGTACAGCCGGTTATAAAACCGTTATATAAACTTACAAAAAAATCAATTATCTTTTGCAAAAGAAAACTCCTTTCTTAAACCGAAAAATAGGGCGGATTTTGTCCGCCCTTTAAAAGCTTGTGTATTTATTATTCTGCAGGTACGAAGTAAGGATCTAGATCTTCGATAGCTTGAATCTTACCATTTTCTGAAGTGATAACTACTTGAACGCCCTTTGCATAAGAATCAGAGAAATCAACCTTTTCAAGTCTTTCATCTGTAACGGTCATACCAGCCATACCCATTGAGTATTTACCAGATTGAACGCCGGGGATGATAGAATCGAATGCAACGTTTTCAATTTTTAGATCATAGCCTAATTTGTCAGCAATGATAGCTGCAACTTCAACATCAATACCGAAGTATTTGTCACCATCGATGTATTCGTATGGAGGGAATTCAGCGTTTGTTGCCATAACTAGGTCAGGTTTGTCTGTATCTGCAAATGTTACAGGAACACCATTTAATGCTTCGTCCGTACCGCTGATGTATTTATCAACGATCTTTTTAACAGAACCGTCAGCAATAAGAGCTTTTAATGCATCGTTAACCTTTGCTTTAAGGTCACTACCCTTTTGGAAGCAGATAGCATAATCTTCTTCAGCATAAGCTGTTTCAAGAATTTTTAAACCTTCGTTTGCTGCAACGTAAGCTTTAGCGGGTTCGTTATCAATAATAACTACGTCAACCTTACCGGCCTTTAAAGCTTCAACTGCAACTGCGCCATTGTCATAACGTGTAACTGCATCTTCACCAAAGTCACCAGATGCATAAATATCACCGGTTGTGGTGGTTTGTACGCCGATCTTTAAGCCATCGCTATTTGAACAAGCTGCAAAGCTAAATACGACTAAAACAAGTGTTAATAAAAGTGCTAATAATTTTTTCATGATTTTTTGTCTCCCTTTTTGATTGGTATGCATATATATTAGCATACGTTGCATAAAAATGCAAGTACTTTTTTCAAAAAAATTAAAAAATATTTAATTTTTATGCATTTTTACTAAATTTTCATAACATTAATTGCATAATACTTGCATATCACTATGCATAATTATACATTTTATGCATAATTTGAATTTTTTATTAGAATATGCTACAATAATATAAGAAAATAATTTTAAGTAAAGTGTGTA
>JAZNNZ010000126.1:0-3223 GCA_045580525.1 Acutalibacteraceae bacterium | reverse complement strand
AAAACAGCATTAAAGAAAACATTATAAACATTATTTCTCAAAATCCAAAGCCCCCCTACAAGCAGGATAAAAAAGAGTATAAATTTTTATTTTCAGACTATGAAATTACCTTTGAAATATTAGAAGAAAAAGCAATAATTTTAAAAATAGAAAATGTATAAAAGTAAAGGGAATATTTTTTATAATATTCCCTTTATTATGTCAGTATTTTTTAAGTTAAATGTATTGAAATTGTGGATAACTTATGCTATACTATATGTAACTATTATTTTAATATATAATATATAAATATTAAGGGGGATTTTAAGTGGCTGTTAATTCTATTAACGACATATGGGACGCTGTTTGTGAAGAGTGTAAACAAAAAATTTCTGAAATAGCATTTGATACCTTTTTTAAATATTTAAAGCCTGAATCATTATCGGGTGAAGAGTTTGTTTTGTCGGCCTCTAACGACTACATAAAGGGAATGATCCAAAGCGTTTACAGCGATATTATAAATGACGCTATTGAAAAGGTTATGGGTATAAAAATCCCTGCAAAATTTGTGGTTGGCGATGAAGAAGAAGAAAAAATTAAAAAGGCAGAGGAAGAATGTGAGGGTCTTACCTTTGAATCCTTCTTTACCTTTGATAACTTTGTTGTAGGCTCGACTAACCGTTTTGCTCATGCAGCTTCGTTGGCTGTTGCTGAAAATCCTAATATTGTTTATAATCCGCTTACAATATACGGTCCTTCAGGCGTAGGTAAAACACACCTTATGCTTGCTATAAAAAACCACATAAAAAAGAAATTTCCTTACAAAAAAGTTGAGGTTGTACGCGGTGAGGACTTTACAAACCAACTTATCAAATCACTGCACAGCGGTCAGCTTGGTATGGGTACTATTGACGACTTTAGAAATAAATACCGTAATGCCGACGTACTTATGGTAGACGATATACACTTTATTGCCGGTAAGGAGCAAACTCAAGAAGAATTTTTTAATACCTTTAATGCTCTTTATGAAAAAAATAAACAAATTATTGTTACACTTGACCGCCCATTAAAAGAAGTTAAAACACTTGACGAGCGTATTAAAAGTCGTCTTTTACAGGGTCTGCCTGCCGATATTACAGTACCCGATTTTGAAACAAGGGTTGGTATTATAAACCGTAAGGCGCAGGAATTTGATATAGAGCTTGATGAAAATATTGTTTTCTATATTGCAGAAAAAATTAAATCTAACACCCGTCAAATTGCGGGAGTTATAACCAAGATTAACGCACTAATAAAAATGGAAAACAAAAAGCCAAATATTTCTATTGTTCAAGGCTTTATAAAAGACATTATAAACGATACCGAAAACGCCCCCATAACCGTAGAAAAAATTATAAGCGAGGTTGCGCGTTCATATAACGTTTCTGAAAGTGATATTCTTTCTAAAAAAAGAAAGGCTAATTTGGTTCTTGCGCGTAAGGCTGCAATGTACATAACGAGAGAAATCACCCAACTTACATATGAAGAAATGGGCGATGCATTTGGTCGTGACCACACAACTGTTCTTTACGGTGTTCAAACCACCGAAAAATTCTTACAGGACAAGCCGTACGAAAAAGAACTTATTGAAGACATTATTAAAAATTTAAAAAGCTCAAATTAAAAGTTATCCACAAAGTTAACTGTTGTTAACACCCAAATATTAACATTTTTAAATATTTGTTTTTATTATCAACTTTTTCAAATTTTTATACACAAGACTTTTTAAATTAAAAAACAGCCGTAAACATTGATTTTTTTGCGGTTATCCACTAAATAAACAACAATATTATTACTGTTATATTTATTTTATTTTTTATAGTAAAAAAGGAGATTTTTTATGAAAATTCGTGTAGAACGTTCAGTACTTTTAGATGCAGTTTTAAAAATGCAAAAAACAGTAGGATCAAAAAGCTCTATGCCGATTCTTGAAGGTATTTTACTATCAGCCGAAAAAGGACTTTTAACTCTTTCTTCATACAATCTTGAAATGGGTATGAAAAAAGAAATGTACGCCTCTTGCGATGAAGAGGGCGATATTGTAATAAATGCCCGCTTACTTGCTGATATATTACGTAAATTACGCGGTATTGACGTTGAAATAGAATGTGATGATCGACTTGTTTGTCACATTAAAAGTGCAGAAGCTGTTTTTGATATTATGGGTATGGAGGCTACTGATTTTCCTGAAATGCCATCTCTTACCGAAGGTGAAAATCTTTTAATTAACGGTGAAGATTTTTGCGAGCTTGTAAAGGGTACAATATTTGCCGTATCTCAAATAGAAGGTACTCGTCCTATTCTTACAGGTATAAATATTTCGGTTAAAAACGGAGTATTACAGTTTGTTGCAATAGACGGATATAGACTTGCTATAAGAAATAAAAAAATAAATATTGATAACGAAATAGAATTTATTGTGTCGGGTAAAGCTCTTAACGAGGTTGTAAAGCTTATTGACGAAAATACAGAAAACGTTGAAATTAAAGTAGGTAAAAGACTTATTCTATTTAAGATTTCCGGTTACGTATTTATTGCCCGTCTTTTAGAGGGTGAATTTGTAAACTATGAAAAAATCATTCCTTCTGAGCATAGTCAGACAACAACAGTTATTTGTGATGAAATGATTGACAGTGTTGAACGTGTGTCATTACTTATAAATGATAGTTTTTCAACACCTATTCGTTGTGCATTTTCTAGAGAAGAATTGCTTATAAGCTGTTCTTCTGCACTAGGCCGCGCAAAAGAAAAAATGGCTATAAGCCTTGAAGGCAGTGAATTTGAAATGGGCCTTAACAGCCGTTATTTATTAGAGGCTTTAAAGGCTTGTGAATGTGAAAAGGTTACTTTTAACTTTAATGGTGCAAATGCGGGTGTTACAATTACACCCGCAAACCAAGAAACACAGGAAATGTTATATCTTATAATGCCTATGAGGTTAAAATAAATGAATGAAATTTTTATAAGAGACGAATTTATAAGACTTGATGCTGCACTTAAATTTTCGGGCGCTATTGGTACAGGCGGTCAGGCAAAAATGGTTATACAAGATGGCCTTGTGCTTGTAAACGGTGAAATTTGTACTATGCGCGGTAAAAAACTTCGCGAAGGTGACACAGTAAAATTTGAAAAAATTACATTTGTTATAAAAAATGAAGGTTAAAAAATTACAAATTCAAAATTTTAGAAATATTTCAAATTTAAT
>JAZNNZ010000125.1:0-1805 GCA_045580525.1 Acutalibacteraceae bacterium | reverse complement strand
ATAACATTTGAATTAAGATGAACCTCAACGGTAAAAATTTTATCGTGATCTGGTCCGCTTTCATCGATAAGAATATATGAAACACTTTCTTCAGGATTGCGTTGAATAATTTCTTGCAAAACAGTTTTATAATCTTTGAAGGAATCTTCATCGGAATGATGTTCAAAATCACGTAAAACAGTATTTAAAACGTGTTTTTTTGCAGCATTAAAACCACCGTCGATATATATAGCCGCAAGAACCGCTTCAAAAGCATCAGCAAGTATAGAATCGCGCTCTCTACCGCCATTTTTATCTTCACCGTTACCAAGTAATAAATAATCACCAATACCTAATTCTCTAGAAAAAACACATAAGGATTTTTCGCACACAAGAGATGCTCGTAATTTGGTTAACTCACCTTCAGGCATATTAGGATATTTATTGAAAATATGTTCAGCAACAATTATAGATAAAACAGAATCACCTAAAAACTCTAAACGCTCATTAGAGTGTGTGTCGCCTCTAACTTCATTAGCATATGAAGAATGAATTAACGCGTTTTTCAAGTATTTAACATTATTAAATTTGTAGTCTAATCTTTTTTCAAGAGACTCCATTTTAATTACTCCGTTTTAATAATATTTTCACTAATAGTGTTTATTACATTCTTTTCTGTGAATGTTTTTGCTTGCCTAATTGCGTTTTTAATAGCTTTAGCATCTGAACTACCGTGTGCTTTTATTACGGGTTTACTAACACCCAACAATGGTGCTCCACCAACTTCTGAACTATCCATCATTGCTTTAAGTGCATATAAATCTTTTTTAAGAATTAAAGCAGCGATTATATTAATTATATTTTTATAAAGAGCTTTTTTAATCATTTTAAATAAAGTTATTGATGTACCCTCAATAAGCTTAAGTGCGATATTACCTGTAAAACCATCGGTAATAACCGCATCACAAACACCCTTTGGCATTTCGCGTGATTCAATATTACCAACAAAATTTATAGGCGCTTCCTTTAATAATTTATAAGCTTCGGTACGAAGTTCATCGCCCTTTGTATCCTCTACCCCGATATTAAGTAGTCCTATTTTAGGATTTTGAATTCCCTCAACCTTTTCAAGATAAACACTTGCCATAATTCCAAACTGAGCAAGCATTTCTGCACGACATTCGGCATTTGCACCCATATCAAGTAGCATATAATGACCATCCGGTGATGGAATTAATCCACCAAGAGCAGGTCGCTTAATACCTTTTATTCTTTTAACAATTAAAGTACCGCCTACAACTATTGCGCCGGTAGAACCTGCCGAAACAAATGCATCGGCACGATTTTCACATAATTCTTTAAACGCTAAAGCCATTGATGAATTTGAATGAGCTTTAAGAATTGTTGTAGGGTCGTCATGCATTGAAATTACATCATCGGTATCGACAATATGTAATTCCCCGAAAAACTTAAGGTTATTTTCAGTAATAATTTTTTCTATTGTTTGCTTTTTACCTGTAAGTGTAATTTCGGTTTCAAATTGCATAGAAGCATCGGCCGCACCCTTAACAATTTCAAGTGGTGCATTATCTCCACCAAAAGCATCAACAACTACTCTCATATTTTTACTCCCCAATATTTTTAAAATAATCTAATGACCTTTGTGATAAAGCCATATAGCGCTCTTTTTTATCTTTGATATGAATGTCAAGCGGGGGCAAGACACCAAAGTTTGCACCCATTGGCTGAAAGTTTTCTACAGATTCGTCAGTTATGTAATTTAATAGTGCGCCTATCATAGAAAACTTTGGTAAAATAAGCGGCGG
>JAZNNZ010000124.1:0-3552 GCA_045580525.1 Acutalibacteraceae bacterium | reverse complement strand
GACTTGTTGACCCCGACATTCAGGAAGTTATTGACAAAACTTTTTCTGATGAAAAGTGGGTGTTAACCAGCAAAGACGGACAAAAGGCGCAGGCGGCGTTTACTATTATGGATTATCACGGTAATGTTGTAGGACTTGCCGGCGGATTAGGCGAGAAAACTGCTAACCGTGCTTTAAACCGTGCCACCGCTTCTTTAAGACCACCGGGCTCTACAATGAAGCCTATGGGCGCATATGCACCGGCGCTTGAAAATAATATAATTACCTATTCAAGCTATTATGAAGATCAGCCTTTAGAGCTTTATGATTGGGAAAAGAAAGAAACAATAAAATGGCCACCAAACTGGTATAAATATTATGGTGGAAATACTCCTATATTTAATGCGGTAGAACGTTCAATAAATACAATTCCTGCTAAGCTTGTTGAACAATTAGGATTTGATAAGTCCTATGATTTTGTAGTCAATAATTTAGGCATTAGCACCTTTGAACGTGATCCCAGTAAAGATTTAACCTATTCTAACTTGGCTTTAGGCGGTAGCTATAAAGGTATTACAAGCATGGAACAGTGTGCTGCTTACGCTTCTTTTGGTAACTTGGGTTATTATTATGAGCCAAAGTTATATGTAAGAGTAACAGATCAGCACGGTGAAGTTATGCTGGAAGATGAATCAAAGCCTTCAATCGCTATGAGTGAAGATACCGCTTATATTATGAACAAGCTATTACTTCATCCTGTGTATGGTAGCCAAGGTACTGGTATTCAGGTTAAACCATACGTAACTAACACACAGGTTTATGCAAAAACCGGTACTACCGACTCTCAGAACGACCTATGGTTTGTGGGCGGTACTCCTTATTATGTTGCTTCGTGTTGGTATGGTTATGATAGTCCTGCATGGGTAAGCGATAATAAAATTGCTTTAAGAATGTGGGGAACGGTTATGCAGCAAATCCATAAAGATTTGCCCAAAAAGGAATTCCCGAGCAGTAGCTATGTAACAATAAGACATTATTGTAAAGAAACAGGTCTTATTGCTAATTCAACCTGTCCTATAGGAGGAACCGGTTATTATAAACAAAGCTATTTACCTGCTTGTACAAAGCATACAGGTAGTTTAACTGCCGATGTTTCTTCTAAATATGATATAGGTAAGGAACCCTCAAGTTCTGTAGTTAGCGGCAGTTCTTCAAGTAAAACTAGCAACACAACCACAATTGTGGTTCCACCGGTTTTAACTACAACTACAACCACGTCTCCTACAACTACAGAAGAATAAAACAAACGGATAACCAATTTTGGTTATCCGTTTTATATTTTTGCTTCTACAAACCAACCTGGTTCTTCATGCCATAAATAGGTGGTTTTACCATTTATGCGTATGGTGTATCTCATACCTGTGCCGCCGGCCTTCATACTAGCGGCTCTTTTTTTATCGACCACACGGTCAATTAAAAATTCTTTACCATCCTGCCAAATGATTTTTAGGGGCAATATATTACCGTCGGTGTCAAATTTCACTTCAACCTCAACATATGTTTTCTTTATCATATTTTACTCCTATCTAAAAGGTTCAAAATGCAGTGTGTGATCTTCAATTGGATTAAAAGAAGAAAGTGCGGTGTCTTTAAGCATTAAGGCGCGGCCTACAGAAAAGTGTCCAAAGCGTTCTCTGATACTATCAATAGAATCTTCAAGTTTTTCCAATTTTTCATGGTTAGTTTCAATCAAAGATTGTTGACTTGTTTCTTCAAAGCTTAAATGTGCGGCCTTTATGCCAATGCTTCTTAGTGGTTCACCCTTATTGTTTTCTTTATAAAGTCTAAAAGCCGCTTTAAAAATATCGGTTGAAACGTCTGTAGGTTCAATAATGCGCTGCCTTTCAAAACTGAATAGTTTTGTGTTGCGCATACTAACCTGTAAAACACTGCATTTCGCTTTTGCGTTACGTAGACGTTCACTTACTGATTCAGCCAAAGTCATCAGTATAATTTTAATGTCATCGTCTGTTACTAAATCTCTGAATGCGGTAGTAGAATTGCCAATAGATTTTATTGGATATTCATCTTCAATAGGCAAAACAGGGGAGTGCTCGTTTCCGTTTGCAAAGTTCCAAATTGTAATACCGTTTTTACCAAGTAGTCGTTCAAGCGCTTCCTTTTGCATAGAACCTAAATCTCCAATGGTATTACAACCGCGTGTTTTAAGTTTATTTAAAGTGGCGCGTCCAACAAATAAAAGATTATCTACCGCCATGGGCCACACAATGTTTTTAAAGTTTCCGCGACTAATTACGGTTACAGCATCTGGTTTTTTATAGTCGCTTCCAAGTTTGGCAAAAACCTTATTAAATGATACCCCAATAGATACGGTTATTCCGAGCTCTGCTTTTATACGCTCTCTTATAACGTTGGCAATTTCTTCACCGTATTTTAAGTCTTTTCCTTTGGTGGTAATGTCAAGCCAACATTCATCGGGACCAAAGCTTTCAACTTTGTTAGTGTATTCGGCATAAATACTTTTAGCAAGTCTGCTGAACTTTGTGTATTTTTCAAAATTAGAAGATATACAAACTAAATTACCGCATTTTTTCTTTGCTTTCCATAAAGGTTCACCCGTTTTAATTCCGTGGGCTTTAGCAATGCTGTTTTTGGCTAAAATTATACCGTGGCGTTTTTCGGGGTCTCCCGTAACAGCAACAGGAAGACCCTGATATTCAGGGCCGTCAAAGCATTCTACAGATGCGTAGAAATTATTTAAATCGCTATGCAGTATAATTCTGTCCATCTTACTCTCCAAACACAAAAAAGAACAAATGTTCTGTAATTATTATAGCAAAGAACAAATATAAAGTCAATTGCAAAATAATGGAATATTTAAATTTTTTAAAGCATATTTTTTAATAAAACGTTTTGGGGTGTTATATGGCCTTAAGTGATAGAGAACTTTTTGCTCGTTTAATACAGTGTGAAGCCGGCGGCGAAGGTGAAAACGGCATGAAAGCGGTAGCGTCAGTTGTTATGAATAGGGTAAATATTACATATGGAGAATACGGAAGATTGCAAAAAAATCTACGCTCAATAATTTATCAACCCGGTCAGTTTGATTGTGTTAGAGAAACCATAGGTGGCAAATACAATTCTCAAAATGTATATAATATGCGTCCCGAACAAATTCATTATGATATTGCAGATTGGGCTATTGCCGGCAACAAACTTACAAATTTGGGTTTTGCGCTTTGGTATTATAATCCTTATAGTAATGCTTGTCGTCAAAATTTCCCGTCAAATGTCGGAGCACTTATTATTAAAATTGGTGATCATTGTTTTTATAATCCCACAGAAGCTTATGCCAACACATAAAAAGAAAGGTGATGTTTATGGATAATAATAAAACCACGTTAGGAGACGGTTCAAATTTAAATAGCGGGGGAAACCGCGGCAGATTTTCAAGTCCGGTGCAAGAAAGCTTTAATTCTGAAGATATGCAAGGCTCAATGCAACAAATTTTATCACATAATATTGGTGTGTTTGTTGTGGTGGAGTTTTTAA
>JAZNNZ010000123.1:0-3544 GCA_045580525.1 Acutalibacteraceae bacterium | reverse complement strand
AGGTTAGCTGGTAATGTCCATGTAGTGGTTGTCCAAATAACAAAATAAGCCTTTTCTTTATTGACACCAAATCTTGACAAAATACCTTTATCGTCTAAAACCGGGAATTTTACATAAATCGAATAACAAGTGTCGTCTGCATATTCAATTTCAGCTTCAGCTAAAGCTGTTTGACATTCAGGGCACCAATAAACAGGTTTTAAACCTTTGTAGATATAACCCTTTTCAGCCATTTCGCCAAAAACTTCAATTTGTTTTGCTACATAGTCGTTAGTAAGTGTTAAATAAGGATGATCCCAATCACCTAACACGCCAAGACGTTCAAATTGTTTGCGTTGATCATCTGCAAAACCAATAGCGAAGTCACGACAAATTTTTCTGATTTCTAATGGAGAAACGGTTTCATTATTCTTCATACCGGCTTTTGTTCTTGCTTTCAGCTCAGTAGGAAGACCATGAGTATCATAACCGGGTACATATGGTGCTTTAAAACCAGTCATGTTTTTATATCTTAAAACAAAGTCTTTTAAGCACTTGTTTAGTGCGGTACCCATATGAATAATACCGTTAGCATAAGGAGGACCGTCGTGTAAAATATAAGCGGTTTTTTCTTCATTATGCTTCATTAGTTTATTGTATAGATCATTTTCTTGCCATTCTTTTAAGGCGACAGGCTCTCTATCCGGCAAACCGGCTCTCATAGGAAACTCGGTATTTGGCAAATTAAGAGTCTTGTTATAATCTTGCTGCATTACTATATACTCCTTGTTTGCAACTTAATGCAATTAGTTTTTTAATCCTTCAAAAAAGGTTGTTTGCTTTTCTTCAGCTTCAACCACTTCTTCATTTATTGTTTCATCAACAACTACTTCTTCAGCGGGTTTTTCGGCCTTTTCAGCTGCTTCAACTTGTTTTTTAATTTCAAAAGGAACGGCAGTTGGGAATTCATTTAATAATTCCAATTGCTTTTTATAACTATTTAATAAACCAGATTTAAAGTTATCGGCTTCAACACGTAGCTTATCAAACAATAGTTGTTGACGTGCAACACTGTCTTTAGCTGCAACAATCAAGCTTTCGGATTTTTCAGCAGCTGCTTTTAATTTATCTGCTGCTTCAGCCTCAACCTGAGCTTTTAGATTTAACATTAGTTGCTCGTGATTACGTTTATCATTTTCAATTTTTTCTTCTAATTCTTTAGCCTTTAAAGCCGCAGCAGTTAAAATTTCTTCTGCCTTTTGCTTTGCTTCTGAAATTAATTGATCAGAAAAACGTTGAGCGCTATCAAGAATGCCATGAACAGCTTCTGTTGTGTTTTCAACAGTTTCTGTTTTTACACCAGGGTTAACTGCTGCGCCATTAGTGGCATTTTTTAATTCTTGGTTTTGCTTTAGTAGGTTTTCATAATCAAGAGCTAATTCATCTAAAAAGTCATCAACCTCAGACTTTTTATAACCACTCATAGAAGTGGAAAAATCTATTTCTCTGATGTCTTCAACTGTAATCATTATTATATCCCCCTAATTTTTATTCAAAATACATTGAACCGTCAAGATCATCTAATATTAAATCGCCCAAAACATCAACGTTATTGGGTGTAATAATAAACGTACTATGCGCTACTTTTTTAATATTCCCTTTTTGTGCATAAGCAGTACCGCTTAAAAAGTCAATTAATCTTCTTGAAGTTTCACGGTTAGCCATTTCTAAATTTAAAACAACTGTTTTATGTTCATTAAGGTGATCAGCAATAGCAGTAGCATCTTCAAATCTTGAGGGTTTTACCAAAACAACTTGAATTTGAGGACCTACAGAAACAGTTTTTGCGTTTGAGCTACTTCTATTGAAAAAGCTTTTTGGCGCTGGTTCTTCCTCTTTTTGTTTTTTAGAAGGAAAATAATTTGTTTCTTCCTCTTCTACGAAAGTTTCATCATCATAATCTTCGTCCGACAGTGTAACCATTCTTTTGATTTTGTCCATCATTCCCATAGTGTTATGCGTCCTTTCAAAATTTATTTATTATAATTTCTTCTGCCATAAAGGCCGGTGCCAATTCTTACGATATTTGCACCTTCTTGAATTGCGACTGTATAATCATCAGACATACCCATAGATAGGTATTCTATATTACTATTATCTAATTTTTTTGCCTTGATGTCAACAAATAGTTTGTTCATTCGAGAAAAATATTGCCGATTTTCTTCATTGTTATTACAAATTGGCGGAATTGCCATAAGTCCTTTAATACAAATGCCATCTAAATGACTGATTCTTTCGGCCATATCTAATAGTTCGTCAGCCATAAATCCGCTTTTGCTTTCTTCATTACCAATATTTACTTCAAGTAATATGTTGGTAGTTATACCTTTTTTAAGTGAAACTTTGCTTATTTCATTTGCTAATTTATAAGACGAAACCGAATGAATAAGTTCTACTTTGCCAACTATATCTTTAACTTTATTGGTTTGAAGGTGACCAATAAAATGTTTATGAACTTTTTTATCGTAATAATCTTCTTTTGATAAAAATTCTTGAACTCTATTTTCACCAATATAGTCAATACCTAATGAGATAGAATAATTTATATTTTCTATATCTACCGTTTTGGTTGCCGCTAAAAGTATAACATTTTTACCCATTGCGGCTTTTTCAATGTTTTTAGTTATTTTAAGAAAATTATCTTTAATTAATTGTTTTTCCATCATACAGATTTTTTCCTTTATCAATAACTTCATCATAAAGTCTAAGTGAATTTGCTTGTCCTTTTTTATCAATTTCACAAAGCGTAAAAGTATCGGTAGAATATAATTGCTTTATAGGTTTAAACTTGATAATTCCCGCATAGACAACATAAACTCCGAGCTGATCATCGACCATTCTGATTGATCTGTTCGGCAGTTTTATGCCTTTATAGCGTTCAAGAATTATAGTAATAGATAAATTTCTCACCGTTGCTAAACCACTGTCTGTATCTTTAAAACTAAATACAGCGACAACGTTTTGACTGTTTTCGTCGGAATTCAACGCAACAAGTTTAGTGGAAATTTCTTTATCAGTGTTCTGGTCGGTTAAGATGGTATAATTTGAACCTTCTTTTAACTTCAAAGCATCATCGGCAGAAATTTCGGTAGCGAAATACCATGTATGATCTGATACAATTTTGCATAATCCGTTAATTGCATCTTCATTTGCATTAATGTTATTAAATTCAGTAGGTGTCAATTTCGATATGTTTTCTACGTCAAATGCATTTTCATATCCATCAATCTCATTAATAAAATAACCGGAAATCGGAGCGTAAATTACCTTTTGTGGCTTAGGTGCGGTTGATTTTAATGAATCAACCTGTGTTTTTAATGTACTTATATAAGTACTTGTATCTCCGTCGGTGCCTAAAATACTTTGTTTTGAGCTTAAAAGTGCAAATAGTTCAGCCGAAAGATTATCGGCATTAAAATAATTACCACTTTTACAAGACTCAGACAATTCAATTATTTTATTATTAATGTTTTGTGTAACTATATTAATATCTGTTGAGCTGTCA
>JAZNNZ010000122.1:0-3111 GCA_045580525.1 Acutalibacteraceae bacterium | reverse complement strand
CAAAGTGGTACAATAAAGGCATTGTTAACCACTTCTTGTACACATGCACTTGAAATGGCTGCAATTCTTTGCGATATACAACCGGGTGATGAAGTAATTATGCCTTCTTATACCTTTGTTTCAACCGCAGATGCATTCGTGGGCAGAGGTGCAAAAATCGTTTTTGTAGATATTAGACCCGATACTATGAATATTGATGAAAATTTAATCGAAGAAGCTATTACTCCCAAAACAAAAGCAATTGTTCCGGTTCATTACGCTGGTGTTTCTTGCGAGATGGACAAGATTATGGAAATTGCACGTCGTCATAATCTTAAGGTTGTTGAAGATGCTGCTCAGGGCGTTATGGCCTTCTATAAAGGACAAGCTTTAGGCACTTTTGGTAATTTTGGTTGCTTTAGTTATCACGAAACCAAAAACTATAGTATGGGTGAAGGCGGTGCGCTTTTGATCCGTGATGAAGATATGGTTGAACGCGCAGAAATTGTTCGTGAAAAGGGAACAAACAGAAGTAAATTTTTCCGCGGTCAAGTTGATAAATATACCTGGGTAGATTTTGGTTCTTCTTATTTACCAAGTGAGTTGAATGCTGCTCATTTGTGGGCTCAGCTTGAAAAAGCAGATGAAATAAACAATAATCGTTTAGCAACCTGGAATAGATATTATAATGGTTTGAAAGCTCTTTGTGTTAAAGGCAAAATTGAGCTTCCTGTAGTTCCTGAGGGTTGCACACATAATGCTCATATGTTCTATATTAAAGCAAAGGATTTAGAGGAACGCACTCGCTTAATTTCTTTCTTAAAAGAAAACGGTGTTGGTGCGGTATTCCATTATATTCCGCTTCATTCGGCTCCTGCAGGTAAGCTGTTTGGTAAATTTTTTGGTGAAGATAAATATACCACTAAAGAAAGTGAAAGACTTGCAAGATTACCGCTTTATTATGGATTAGAGCCCGAAAAAGCAGATTACGTTTTAAGCAAAATTTACGAGTTTTATAAGGAAGAAAACTAATGAAAAAGCTTGTAATAATTGGTGCTAATGATTTTCAAAATCAACTAATATTAAAAGCAAAATCATTAGGATACGAAACACATGTTTTTGCGTGGAAAGATGGGGCAATTGGCGAAAAAACTGCCGATTACTTTTATCCGATAAGCATTGTTGAAAAGGAAGAAATTTTAGAAAAATGCCGTGAGATAAAACCTGACGGCGTTTGTTCTATTGCATCTGATTTAGCCACTATAACGGTTAATTACGTTGCCGAAAAGTTAGGGCTACCATGTAACGCAACTGCCTTCAGTAGTATTCAAACAAACAAATATGCAATGCGTTTAGCTTTAAGTAAAGCAAAAATTCCATGTCCCAAATTTGTAAAAGCTGATAAAAATTCCAATTTTGCAGACTTGCTTAAAGATTTTACTTTTCCGGTAATTGTTAAACCAACCGATCGCTCGGGCAGCAGAAATATTATGAAATTAGAGTCACTTGAAGGCATTGAAAAAGCTGTATCTGATGCAGCAGAAACATCCTTTGAGGGTAAAGCTATAATTGAAGAATATCTTACCGGTGATGAATACAGCATGGAAACAATTACATATAAAGGTAAGCATAATTTTTTAGCTGTTACAAAAAAATACACAACCGGAGCACCAAACTTTATTGAGACCGGTCATAGACAACCTTCAGATTTATCTGACGAAATTGTTTTAAAGGCAAAATCTACAATCTTTAAAGCATTAGATGCACTTAAAGTAACAAACAGCGCGGGACACTCTGAATTTAGAGTTGATAGCGAAGGTAACATCAAAATTATTGAAATTGGCGCTCGTATGGGTGGAGACTGCATTGGTTCTGATTTAGTTTATCTTTCTACAGGTAACGATTTTGTTAAAATGGTAATTGACGTGGCTTGTGGTACAGAACCTAATATAAATGAAAATCCTGAAATTTCTAATGCGGAAATCAGATTTTTATTTACTCAAAAAGATATTGAAGATTTTTCTGAGTACCAAAAGAACAATGCAGATAAAATCGTTAGAGTTAGCGATTTTGAGTTAGAAAATATTGGAAACGTTATTGATAGCTCGTCCAGAATAGGCTATTACATAATTAAAGAATAATAAACGAAAGGGAGTATTATAATGCAGAAAATTCAAAGTTATTTATATCGCTTTCGTTTTGCGTTTTTATTTTTAGTTTCAGCGGTTTTGCTTTGCATACGTTCCACTTATGGTTATAGCTTTAATGATGAACCGTTTATAGTGGATTTAGCACAAAGATTATATTTTGGCGATAGTCTGTTTATTGATGAATGGAATTTTGCGCAAAATTTTGGAGTAATAATTTTACCGCTATATAAATTATATATATCACTTGTAGGCTCTACCGAAGGAATATTGTTGTGCTTCAGATACATATATTCAATTGTTTGGTCGGCTGTTTGTGTTTTTGCATATAGCGTTTTAAATAAAAAATATAAATATTCTTGGTTTATATTTGTTTATTTAATTTTATTTTCTCCTTTAGACCAGATGACACTATCATATACTTCGGTTTGTTTTATGTGTTGTTTGCTTATTACTTGTTTGTTTTTTTCTAACTTTGAAATTAAACAGATTAATTGTTACTTGTTTGGTGTTTTGTTAGGCGTTATTTCTGTTGTTATGGTTATCTCTTCACCATATATGGCGGCTTTATATGTAGCCTTTGGTGTTGTTGTAACGATATACAGATTAATAAAAAAAGATGATATCTCAAAATATTATTTTAAAGCATTTTTAATAAGTTTTGTTATTGCTGTTATATGTGCAGTATTGTACGTATACAGATTTATGTTAAATAACTACACAATTAGCGAAGTTATTTCAAAGTTCCCGGAAATGTTTAATAATAGCTCCGGCTTTGGAAAGAGCGGTAATAAGTTTGTGTCGTATTTTGTTACCTTTATAATTAACTGGCGTTATTTTGGACTTGTTACGGTTTTATCGCTTTCTTTGTTATTAATACCTAAAATCAGAAAATCTCAAGTATATAAATTTTTTATATTTATATTTAATACTTGCTTTTTTGCTTTAGAAATTTTAGTTCAATTTTTAAAAATTAATCATATAT
>JAZNNZ010000121.1:0-5068 GCA_045580525.1 Acutalibacteraceae bacterium | reverse complement strand
TTTTCGCGGTACCACCCTGATTACCGTTAATAAAAACGGTCACTCTGCGGCGCTCTAACAAGCACCCTGCCATGATAACGGGGCAAGCCGTAGCCACTTACTACTTTTTTCAGCGACTCTGCTCCGGAACGAGACTTTCATTTAATTTGGTATTGGCTCACACCACCCGCCAACTCTCTGAAACGCAAGATTTAAACGAAATAATTCCTTCATTGCATTTATTAAATTATAAAGAATTTTAACACCAAAAATGCCTTTTGTCAATAAAAAATTGAATATTTTTAAGATAATTGCTGAATTTCTTCTAATTTTTCTTTTTTGTAGAAATTTAAAGAATGATAAATAAAAACAAACCTCCCTAAAGCATAGGGAGGTTAATAAAACAATTATAAAACTTGTGTCCAACCAAATGTGTCTTCGATTTTGCCCCATTGAATACCTGTTAGAGTATCGTATAGGTGTTGGGTGGTTTCGCCGATTTCGCCATTATTTACGGGGTATTTTTTACCCTTATAGCAAAGCTCTCCTATAGGAGATACAACAGCGGCTGTACCACAGCCCCAAGCTTCTTTAAGAGTACCGTTTTCTAAGGCTTCGGCTAATTCATCAATGCTTAAAAGTCTTTCGCTAACCTTATAGCCTTCTTGTTTTAATACTTCAATACAAGACATTCTTGTAATACCGGGTAAAATGGAGCCGGAAAGCATAGGAGTTACGATTTCATCGCCAATTTTGAACATAACGTTCATAGCGCCAACTTCTTCAATATACTTTCTTTCAACGCCGTCAAGCCATAAAACCTGGCTATAACCGAGCTGTGCTGCTCTTTCACCTGCGCGGTTACTTGCGGCATAGTTACCACCGCATTTTGCATAACCTGTACCACCGCGAACTGCACGAACGTCTTGGTCTTCAATCATAATCTTAACAGGGTTAATGCCTTCTTTATAATAGCTACCAACGGGGGAAGCAATAATCATAAAGGTTGCGTTATTAACCGCGTGAACACCTAAAGACTCGTCGTTACCAAACAAAAATGGTCTTAAATAAAGGCTTGTGCCTTCAGAGGACGGTGTCCAGTCTTGTTCGTGTTTTACAAAGGTGGTTAACACTTCCATAGCCATATCTTCCGGGATTTGTGGTAAGCATAAACGTTCTGCAGAACGGTTTAGTCTTTTAATATTTTCAATAGGACGGAATAATTGCACAACACCGTCTTTTCTTCTGTAAGCCTTTAAGCCTTCAAAAATTTCAGAACCGTAGTGAAGCACGGTGGATGCCGGATGAATTGGGAAAGGTCCAAAGGGAACTATTCTTGCATCGTGCCAGCCTGCTTCTTTACTATAGTCCATAATAAACATATTATCGGTAAAAATTTTACCGAACCCTAAAGTACTGCTATCGGGTTTTTCTTTTAAATTGTTATTTTCAAAAATCTTAATTTCCATAACAAATTACTCCTTTGCACCTAAAGCTAATGCTTTACGGTTAAAGTCTAACATATTTGCTTTTTTAGCAGGAATTACCTTTGCTAATGTTTTTTCAATACCTTCTTCGGTATAATCGTCTGTAACAGCTAAAAGCTTACCCATAATAATCATATTTGCAAGACCTTTTAGTCCGTTTTCATCAGCAAGTTTTGTTGCGTTTACATAGTAAACGGTAACATCGTCACGTTTAACCTTTCTTTCAATAAGTGTACTGTCACAAATAATGATGCCACCTGCTTTAACCGTTGGCTCAAACTTATCTAAAGAAGGTAAATTCATTGCAACTAAAACGTCAGGGTTAGAAACAATAGGACTACCAACCGGTTCGTCTGAAACAATAACACTGCAAGAAGCTGTACCGCCACGCATTTCGGGTCCGTATGAAGGAAGCCAAGAAACGTTCTTTTCTTCTATTAGACCTTTATATGCTAAAAACTTACCGGCAAAAAGTATACCCTGACCGCCAAAGCCTGAAAGTAAAATATTTCTAGTCATATTATTTTACCTCGCTTTCTGCACTGCGGTCTTTATAGCAACCAAGTGGGTAATATGGAATCATTTTTTCATCAATCCATTTTAGCGCATCACTTGGGCTCATACCCCAGTTTGTAGGACAGGAAGAAACAACTTCAACAAGTGAAAAGCCTTTGCCATCAATTTGGTTTTGGAAGGCCTTTTTAATTGCCTTTTTAGCGTTTCTTATGTTTTTAACATTATTTACGGTTACACGCTCTAAATATTCGGGTCCGTCAAGCTCAGATAACATTTCGCAAACCTTAATTGGGAAACCACAATGGTTAGTATCTCTGCCATAAGGAGAGGTTTGTGTTACCTGACCGGGAAGTGATGTTGGAGCCATCTGACCGCCGGTCATACCGTAAATTGCATTATTAATAAATATAATTGTAATGTTTTCATTTCTGGCGGCTGAATGCACGGTTTCTGCCATACCGATAGATGCCAAGTCACCGTCACCCTGATATGTAAATACAATGTGGTTTTCGGGGTCAGCGCGTTTTACGCCGGTTGCTACTGCGGGTGCGCGACCGTGAGCCGCTTCAATCATATCGCAGTTAAAATAGTTATATGCCATAACCGAGCAGCCAACAGGTGCAATACCTATTGTTTTGCCTTCAATGCCAAGTTCATCAATTACTTCTGCAACAAGGCGGTGAACAATACCGTGTGTGCAGCCGGGGCAATAGTGCATTGGAACGTCTGTTAATGCATGGGGTTTATCAAATACTACCATTATTTTGCACACTCCTTATTTACATTAATAATTTTTTCTAATACTTCTTCAGGGCTTACTATCATACCGCCTGTACGGTTACATAAATATACAGGTTTTTGACAGTTGGTTGCTAATTTTACGTCATCAATCATCTGACCCATTGAAAGCTCAACCGAAATATATGCTTTTGCATTTTTAACGGTTTTACTGAATGGTGCAGTTGGGAAGGGCCAAAGTGTAATTGGACGGATTAAACCTGCTTTTATACCCATTTTTCTGGCTTCGTTAATAGCGTTTTTAGAAACACGTGAAGCAATACCAAAGGCTACTAAAACAATATCAGCATCATCGGTTAAATATTCTTCGTAAAGTGCTTCGGTTTCTTCAATCTTCTTATATCTTTCAAAACGCTCGAAGTTGGTCTTTTCTAATTCATCGGGAGAAAGGAAAAGTGAGTTTACAATATTATGCTCTCTTTCCATTTTAGTACCGGTTGTAGCCCAAGGCTTATCTACCTTTTCGCCTTCACAGAAATCTAAAGAAACGGGCTCCATCATTTGTCCCATGGTACCGTCGGCTAAAATCATACTTGTCATTCTGTATTTGTCGGCAAGTTCAAAGCCTTTAACGGTAAGTTCTGCCATTTCTTGAACGGAAGCCGGGGCCAAAACTATCATTCTGAAGTCTCCGTGACCACCCGCTTTTGTTGCTTGATAGTAATCACTTTGAGAAGGTTGAATACCACCAAGACCAGGACCACCACGTTGTACGTTTACAACCAAAGCAGGTAAATCCGCACCTGCTAAATATGAAAGTCCTTCACTTTTTAGCGCAACACCCGGGCTTGAAGAAGAGGTCATAACTCTTTTGCCGGTACTACTAACGCCATAAACCATATTAATTGCGGCAATTTCACTTTCTGCCTGTAAGAAGCAGCCCCCGATTTTGGGCATTTTCTTTGCCATATAAGCGGCAATTTCGGTTTGTGGGGTGATGGGGTAACCAAAATAATGGCGGCAACCTGCAAGTATTGCAGCTTCAGCTATTGCTTCATTACCCTTCATTAAAACTTTATCTGCCATATTTTCACTACCTTTCTACCTTAATGATGCAGTCAGGGCACATCATTGCACAAGCCGCACAGCCAACACAAGCGGCTTCATCGGTAATTTCTGCGGGGTGGTGTCCTTTTTTGTTGATTTTGTCCATAGCCAGTTTAATTAAACCTTTAGGACAGGCTTCAACACAAAGGGCGCAACCTTTACATTTGTCTGTTTTAAATGTTAATTTTGCCATAGTTTTCTCCCCTTATATAAAATAAGTTAAATAACTGTTTTTTGTAGCTTTAAAGGAATAAGATTTTCAATTTTTCCCTTTAGCTCATCATAAAGCTCTTCTTTTACGGTTGTAAAGGCTAGTTTTAAGCCGGTTTTAGCCGACAGCTCTTTTGCAATTTCTACGCTGCTTAAAACATCTTCTTTGGTGGTTTCTTTACCTAAATTAGAATTATTTATAAGTCCCGTAAAACGCATATTAGAAGCAACTTCAATTTCACCTAACACCTCTAATAAACCGTCAACGTCCCGCGTGAGCGGTCTGAAGGTGTTTATAACAAAAAGCATTTCGTAATTATCTTCCTGCTTTATTGCTTCGCTTAATCTGCCAACCGCAAGTGCGCCGCGGTCATCACCGCCAACGTCTACTATAGCCTTTAAGCTCTTATCGTGAATAAGGCTATAAATTTCACTTGGCAGGGCAGGTATATCAACGTTACTGTTGGCATAATCAGAACAAATAAGCTTAATTCCATCATTATTAAAGGTTTCTTCGCTGTCTTTTGTTCTGAAATATGGGTTTACTATATCCATATCGGCAATAGCAACGTTATTATACTGTTTTTTTAGGTCATAGGCTAAATTTACAGCAATGTTTGTTTTGCCGCTGCCATAATGCCCCATAATAAGTGTAATTCTTTTATACTCTCTCATAATTATAACAGATTTCTTTGAATTTTGCCGCTTACAGTTTTTGGCAAACTTTCTTTAAATTCAACAATTCTAGGATATTTATAAGGAGCGGTCTTTTCTTTAACGTATGTTTGAATTTCCTTCTTTAGTTCATCGGTACCTTCTGTTCCCTTAACAAGCACAATACTTGCCTTAACAATTTGACCGCGAACTTCATCAGGAACAGCCGACACGCCGCATTCAAGCACGTAAGGAAGCTCCATAATAACGCTTTCAATTTCAAATGGTCCTATGCGGTAACCCGAAGATTTAATAACGTCATCAACACGACCAACGTACCAATAAAATCCGTCTTCATCACGCCAAGCGGTATCGCC
>JAZNNZ010000120.1:0-2231 GCA_045580525.1 Acutalibacteraceae bacterium | reverse complement strand
CACAATCAAAAATAAATGAACAAATATAGCTTGGCTCATTTTTTTTACGTGAATCAATAGAACGCTTTTTAAGCAAAACATTAAAAGCCTTTAAGCCAAGTATGTTGCTTAAAAGCTTGTTGCAGTCAGAAAAATCTTCCTTAATATTTACCTTTACGTTGTTAATTAAATACATATTATCCCTTAATTTTTAAAGCCGCGTTTTTACCTGCAATAATACCGCTGGAAAATGCCCATTGCAGATTGTAACCGCCGCAGTCACCGTCTACGTTCAATAGTTCACCTGCGGCAAAAAGCATAGGAATTTTCTTGCTTTCAAGATTATCTTTAAATTCCTTTGTGTCAATGCCGCCGCTTGTTGCTTGTGCGTTTTTAAAACCGGTGTTTCCTGTAACGGTAAAGCTAAACGCTTTAATGGTTTTAGCAAGTTTATTTAAATCATAAATACCGCCGCAAAGCTTGATAATTTCCATACCCACGCGTTTATTAAGAAGTCCTGTAAAAAACTCCTTTTCTTCACGAATAAGTGCTTGTCTTAATGTTAAAAGCTTAATAACTTCATCAATACTATATTCAGGCATTAAATCAAGCTTTATGGTATCTCCGTTATTGCAGTAACGTGAAAGCTGTAAAATTGGTGGACCGGAAAGCCCGTAGTCGCAAAACAGCACTTCTCCCAAATCGGATTTACCGTTAACCGTTACTTTAGCGTTAACCTTAATACCTTTTAAAGCTCTTGTAATTTTATTTTCAGTCTTAATTTGAACAATAACCGGCTTTTGTTCAATTTTTTTAAAATCAGGTAACAGCTTAAAGGCGCTTCCGTCTGTTCCGTAAAGCGCACCGCCTCCCATGCCGCCAAAGGCTAAAATTATAGCTTTAGTTGAAAATTCATAGTCATTAGAATTAACAATAAAACCGTCGTTTGTTTTATTAATTTTTAAAATTTCACACTCTGTTATTGTTTTTACATTAAGCGCATCGCATTCGAAACGCAGCGCATCTACCACAGAAGCCGCTTGTAAAGAATAAGGGTAGGCCTTACCGCTTTCTTCTGTTTTTATAATAACGCCAATTTCTTTAAAAAATTCTACCGTTTCTTTAAAACCGAACTTTTCAATAAAGCTCATAGCAAAATCGCTGTCACCGTGGTAGTTTTCTTTATGTAAATTTTTGTTTGTAATGTTGCATCTGCCATTGCCCGTAACCGCAATTTTTTTACCAACACGGGCATTCTTTTCGGCAATAATTATATTTTTTGCGCCATTTTTAGCAGCAGAAATAGCAGCAGTAAGTCCTGCTGCGCCACCGCCTAATATTAAAATGTCACAATTATAATTATTCATTATTTTTTAATGCCACCGAAATTTCCGTTTAAAATATTTGTATCAATTGTAAAGCTTAAATTTTCTTTTACGCGTTGACGTTTAAATGCAAGATCTACTAAACGGTTAATAAGCTCTTTATAGCTTACACCCTTAGCTTCCCATAGGTAAAAGGCTAAAGAACCCGGAATTGTGTTAATTTCATTAACGTAAACTTCTTTTGTTTTGTCGTTCATTAAAAAGTCTATACGTGATACACCGTGTCCGCCAATGGCCTTAAAACTTGCAATTGCATATTTTTTAATTTTTGCTGCAATATCTTCTTCAAGTTCAGCAGGAAGCTTACGGGATAGGGAACTCATACCCGAGCCCTTACTGCCTTTTGAGCCTTTGCCACCGCTTTGATATTTATCTTTATAAGATAAAATTTTATCTTGCATAATGGGTTCTTCAAGTTCAGATGCTTCAAATTCGTCTAAATAACCCACAACCGAGCAATTGATTTCTCTTAAATTTTCCACCGCTTTTTCAGCTAAAATGTTGTTTGTAAATGAAGCGGCAAGATTAATTGCTTCAAAAAGCTCTTCGCGTGTTTCTACCTTACTAATACCAACGCTGCTGCCTAAATTTACAGGTTTAACAATAAGAGGGTATTTAATTTCTTTTTCAATACGGTCAATAATTTCTTCTTCATTTTGCAAAAAGTCGCGAGAAGAAAAAACAATGCAATCAAGCACAGGAACGTTAACACGTTTTAAAACATCTTTAAAAACCGCTTTGTCCATACCAACTGCAGAAGAAAGCACGTCGCAACCAATGTATGGAATAGAAAGCAATTCAAAAAAGCCCTGTAAAGAGCCATCTTCACAGTTTGTACCGTGAACAATAGGGAAGGCCAAGTCTATT
>JAZNNZ010000119.1:0-3419 GCA_045580525.1 Acutalibacteraceae bacterium | reverse complement strand
CATGTGGTTTTTAAAATTGTGGTGATGTAGAAAATTGTTAAAAGTATAAATCCAAGCCCTACCGAGCCTAATTGGTTATATTTAACCTTTGCAAACGAATCAAACGGGTGAGCAATACTTGAGAGCATTACGTTAACCTTTGGGTTTGCAATTAACTTAACCTTGCGTTTTGTAAGATAAATTAAAACACCGCAAAGCACACCTAAAACAGCAACTGCAATTGAGAATATCCATAAGAAATTATCCTTAATATAATCGCGGCGTACCCACTTGAATGCTTGACCATAGGTTTCCTTATCAATGCCCAATCTTGCATATTCCATTGCAAGCTTGTAATTGCCTTCAACGTACAAGGCTTTAGCAAGACCGTTGTATGCAAGCTGACTATTTTTATCAAGTGCTAAAACCTCTTGCCAAAGCGCCTTTGATTCTTCGTAATCACCGTTTCTGGTCATTTCGCGTGCAGACTTTACAAGCTTGCCGTAATCAGTAATTTTAAAAACAGTAACGTTATTATTTGTACTATCGCAAACCAAAACGTCCTGTCCATTTGTTTCAATGGCACAAGGAAGTGCAAATGCACCTAACTGTTCGCCTCTACCCATACCAGAACCAAAAACAGAAAGAAGCTTATAGTCCTTATCATATAAGAAAATGCGTCCGTAAGCAGAATCTAAAGCATAAATATAGTCTTGGTCGTCTAAAGCTATGCCCAACAAGTCCTGACTTAAATTCTTACCCTTAATAGTACCAAGTGAAACGTCAGCAAAGTTAATACCACTTGTGTCCTTAGTCATAATGCCACCTGGGCTAAAACGCCTGATTTGACCCGACTGTGTTTGCTGAGTTTCGGTTCTGCCTGTAGTGGTATAAACGAAATTTTCGCTATCCATATACAAGTCTGTGATTTGGAACGGAAGCTTACTTTCACTTTGCGACAATTTTGCATTTGTCATAAAGATTTTATTGAAAATGATTTCAAACGCCTGTAAAATACCGCCTTTGGTGGCATTTGCGCCATAAAATCCCAAGAATTCATTTTCGGGTGAATAAAGAATCGCGCCGTAATATGAGCCGTCACATAAAATATATAAATAACCTCGCGAGTCAATAGCGGTTTTTATTGGACGGTACTGAAACCCGTCAGGAATTAAGCTTGATTTGGGCACTAAAAACTGATCAATATACTTTCCGTCTTGGTCTACTTTAAGTACCCTTGCGTTTTCGGTGTCAGAAATATAGATATAGCCATTTGCCGAAAAAATACCCATTGCACCTGTGAAGGATAAAGCCTCATCCTGCTTTTTAATACTTTCAATGGATTTAATAAATTTATAATCTTTATCAAGTATAAAAATTTTAGAGGCACCGCCGTCTAAAATGTATATGTTGCCGTTTTGGTCTGAACATACATCAGTAAGCTTTGTAAATGGATTAAGCTTCATATAATTTGCGTCTATTGCAAAATCAGGCTGATACATCGGCTTTGAATAAACGGCCTTTTTAGTTGTTCCCGAATAGTTTTCCCAATATGTATAGCTTTCATATGGTACTTCATTAGGACTGCTTGCAAAAACAGGAAGGCTGGAAAGTAAAACAATAAAAATTAGCACAAAGGCTATTTTAGGTAACAATAATTTACGTTTCATACCGCCGCCTCCTATTCTTTAATACCCGCGCTGCTCATTGCTTCCACAACATTGCTTTGCGAAATCATATATACTAAAATAGGCGGAATCATCATAATAACAGTAACTGCCATTGCACTACCCGAACGGGCAATACCGCCTGCAGTGACCTGCGCCATAACCTGAGGCAAATTCTTAAGCTGTTCGCTGAAAATTGTACCCTGAGGTACCGCAGACCAAACGTCACGGAAGCCAAACAATGTAAGTGTCAAAAGACATGGCTTTACTATGGGTATAATAATTTGGAAGAAAATGCGGAAATACCCTGCGCCGTCAATTTCGGCGGCTTCCATTAACGCGTTTGGAACGTATCCGTCTATGTATTGCTTCATAAGGAATACACCCATTGTTGAAGCAAGATACGGTAAAATATAAACACCGTATGTGTCAATTAAATTTAATTTAGAAAATACCAAATACTGCGGAACAGCCAAGGTATAGGAAGTATACAAAAGTGCAAACTGTACAATTAAGAATATTACTTTACTACCCTTAAGTTTGCCCTTTGCCAACACAAAAGCGGCCATTGTAGAAACAAAAACATACAGTGCAGTGGTTATAACACTTACAAACACACTGTTTGTTATATATCTTGAAAGCGGTATTTTTAAATTTGAAAGTAAATTAGGCAACGAAAGATAATTTTCAAATGTAGGACGTAACACCAAAATAAGCCGTGGAGGGAAAATCATAATTTCATCCAAAGGCTTGAAGGATGACGTAACGCAATAAATAAGCGGCAAAACCGAAAACAAACCAAACGCGCCTAAGAACAAAAAGTAAAATACATTGCCAACCTTTGAACGTGTAAAACGTTTTACCGCACTTGCTTCGCGCTGATATTTTACTTTGTCTCTTTTAAAGAATCTCTTAAGTAGACTTTTCATCGCATACTCCTTCTCATTACTTACCTATCATGTCAAGCAATTTGCCAATAACAATTCGTGCGATTGCCATCATTCCAAACAAGAATACAGCAATAGCCGACGCATAGCCCATTTCATATCTAACGGTACCAACGTCCATCATATGTGCAACTATTGTATCGGCTGCGTGGTTTACGCTTGGGAAGCCCGCTAATTCTACCGCAACAGTACCTGCCGCAAAGCTTGCCTGTATTTGCATAACTGCGCTAAACAATAAAATATTTTTCATTGACGGGAAGGTAATGTACCATAATTCTTGCCAACGGTTGCGAATACCGTCAATAGAACCGGCTTCATACAATTCGCCATTAATGTTTTGAAGACCTGAAATATTAGCCAAGAAGGAAACACCCATACTTTGCCAGAGCTGAACAATTACGATAATTGTCATAATATAGGATGCATCTTTAAGCCAAATTATCGGTTCAGTAATAAGACCAAGTGAAAGCAAAAAGCTGTTAATATAACCGTAGCTGTCGCCCGAAAAAATAATTTTCCAAATAAAGTAGGCGTTACCAACCAAGGCAGGAGCGTAAAACAAGAATGATAAAAACGTTCTTACCTTGGGAGAAAATTCATTAATAAACCACGCCAACACAAAGGACAGCATAAAGCCTAATGGGCCGGTTATAATTGCAAATAATAATGTATTTTTAAATGCTATGGGGAAAACATCATCGTCCATAATCATTCTGAAATAGTTATCCAAGCCGATAAAATCGAACTTACCAACCATATCATAAGAAAAGAAGCTTAAGATAATGGAAGAAAAAATCGGAATAACAGTAAAAACACAAAATGCAAT
>JAZNNZ010000118.1:0-1503 GCA_045580525.1 Acutalibacteraceae bacterium | reverse complement strand
TGAACCAATTTAACATATAAATTATAGGTTACAAAGGAAAAAAAGACTGCCGAAACAGGCTGTAAATAAAAATATTAAAAAACCGAAACTACCCTTTTAATAGAATTTTCTGGAGAATATTGCCACTTTTCTATAAAATTTTCTTTATAAAAATAATTATAGGTTTTATCAGGCTCTCCCAGAAAGCTATCAATTATTATTAATTTAACCTTCATTTTATCGGGGATTATACTTTTTATGTAAACACTTGCCATCTGACCTACTTCAACACACTTTTTAGGTTCGGCAAGTCCCGCTAAATTTGGCGTTAATTCAACAAACACGCCATATTCTTCTACGCTTCTTACTACCCCCGACACCGTCTGTCCCGCTTTAAAAAGTGCGGCGTTTTCAAGCCATGTGCCAAGTAATTCTTTATGTGTTAAAGAAATTCTGCCATTTTCATCAATATTTTTTATAACAACCTTTATATCATCCCCAACCGAAAATCTGTCTTTTGGGTGTGAAATGCGAGAAACCGAAATGGCGTCTATTGGTAAAAGCGCAATATTACCACAACCAATATCACAAAACGCACCAAAGCTTTCTAAATGGGTTATTTTGGCGTTAATAATACTGCCGACATATAAATTGTTATAAATATAATCTAAACATTTTTGTTGTGCTTCTTTGCGCGACAGACTAAGATATGGTTTACCCTGTTCATCATAAAGAAGATCTTTAATAACAAAGCTTACCGGCTTGCCGACACGAGAAATTAATGCAATTTCTTTTGTGAGTCCTTCTTTTATGCCAATTGCACCCTCATATTTGGGGATTATACCCTTTATAACGCCCAAATCAACAATAAGGTTATATTCATTATCACAAAGCGTTGCAATGCCTTCAAATATTTCTCCGCTTAAAATGGCTTCGTGAATGGAAGTCAAATTTAAAAGTGTATGTTTCTTATTTATTAGCTGCCCTTCGGGACAAA
Organism: Acutalibacteraceae bacterium; assembly: GCA_045580525.1. Taxonomy (GTDB): domain Bacteria; phylum Bacillota; class Clostridia; order Oscillospirales; family Acutalibacteraceae; genus UMGS1279. The sequence goes on along the minus strand of JAZNNZ010000118.1, from coordinate 527 downwards.
ATGTCCGCATTTTTATACCGCCCTTCATTATTCTTTGTAAATAATATGCGGTGACCAATATAAAAATGAATAAAATAATTGACAATAAAAAAACTTATATGATATTATTTATATATAAACTGTTTTTTGGAGATAATTATGAAAAAGTGTAATCATTGCAATGCAGACAATTTAGACCAATCACGCTTTTGTGAAAGCTGTGGAATAAAGTTTGAAGAAATTGTTGAGACAAAAGTGGAAGAACCAACTGTTACGGTTGAACCCGTTATAAAAGAAGAAGTTAACAAAACAAGCACGGTTGAAAACAACGAAACTGTTAACGGTGAAGCTAACCCACCGCAACAACCAGCTCAAAACGCAGAGCCAACATATTCTTATGCGCCAACAAGCATTCCTTATTTTACAGAACGCAAACACGGTGGTTTAACTGCATTTAGTATTATAAATATTTGTTCAATCATTTTTTCGGTTATAACCTTATATGCAAGTGTATTTACAACAGTGTTTGGTATTATTGCATTAGTAAC
>JAZNNZ010000117.1:0-3792 GCA_045580525.1 Acutalibacteraceae bacterium | reverse complement strand
ATTAAATTTTATGCCCAAAGAAGGTATGCGTGTAATAGTTAGGGGCAAAGTTACTCTTTATGAAAAAGACGGAAGTTATCAACTTATGTGTGAAACCATTGTTGAAGATGGTGTTGGTGATGTTTCATTAAAATTTAAGTTAATTAAAGATAAACTAGAAAATGAAGGCCTGTTTTTAGAAGAACATAAAAAGCAATTACCAGAGTTTCCGCAAAAAATTGCGGTAGTTACTTCTAGGGATGGTGCAGCATTACATGATATTTTAAATGTTATTAATAGACGGTATCCTATATGCGAAATAACTTTATTTTCTTCATTGGTTCAGGGTTTAGAAGCGCCTAAAAGCATTATTAAGTCTCTAGAATTAGCGGATAACTATAATGCCGACTTAATTATTGTAGGTCGCGGTGGAGGATCTAAAGAAGATCTTGAAGCTTTTAATGATGAGCTTCTTGCAAGAACTGTTTTTGGTTTAAAAACTCCTGTCATTTCGGCTGTAGGACACGAAACGGATTTTACAATAATAGATTATGTTTCTGATTTACGAGCACCTACGCCTTCTGCGGCTGCAGAAATTGCAGTTCCAAACATTGAAGAAATTAAACAATTAATCAATACTTTTAATAAAAAATTACTTTCGGTTACCAATATTTATTTAAATAATTATGATACAAAAGTAACTGAAATTTCGCAAAAAGATGTTTTTGCTAATCCCAAAAAGCTTTATGAATCTTTTGAAAACATACTTGAAGTTCAGCAAAAACTCACGATAAATGCATTTAATAATTTAATAATGAATAATGAAAATAGAATTAAGCTTTTAGCCTCCAGGATAAACGATTTAAATCCACTTAACGTATTAACTCGCGGTTATTCATTAGTATATAATAATGATGTTCTTGTAAATGACGCAAATCAAATTAATGAAAATGACAGGTTGACAATACAAACTGCAAATAGCTCTATTAGCTTAACAGCAACCAATATTATTAAAGGTGAATAATATGAATTTTAACGAAAAATTAAATAGATTAGAAGAAATAACTGTACAATTAGAAAAAGGTGAATGTGAATTAGAAAAAGCCATGGAGCTTTTTTCTGAAGGTGTGAACCTTATAAAAGACTGTAAAGTAACTATTAATGAAGCTAAGCTAAAGGTGTCGGAGTATGATAATAAGTAAATATAAACAAATTATTGAGGACAAGCTTGCTTCCATCTTTGCTGATAAAAATAATGAGTACTCTATTCTTTTAGAGGCCATGGATTATAGCTTGCTTGCGGGTGGTAAAAGAATAAGACCTGCAATATTATTGGAATTTTATAATATTTGCTGTGGTAAAGAAGATGCTTTAAATTTTGCCGCTGCATTAGAAATGATTCACACATATTCACTTATTCATGACGATCTTCCTTGTATGGATGATGATGATTTTCGTAGAGGAAGACCGTCTTGCCATAAACAGTTTGATGAGGCAAATGCACTTTTAGCTGGTGATGGCTTATTAACACACGCTTTTTATTTAGCTTCTACAGCACCTATTAAAAGTGAATATAAAACCAAAGCTATTGAAGTTTTATCTAAATATGCGGGCGTTCATGGTATGATTGGTGGGCAGGTTATTGACCTTATAAATGAAAATGCAAAACCTGATTTGGATACAGTTTTAAAAACCTATGAATTAAAAACTGCGGGACTTTTAATTGCTGCGGCAACCATGGGTTGTACTTTAGCCGGAGCTAATGATGAAAAAATCAATGCAGCCTATAACTTTGCATATAATCTTGGAATTGCGTTTCAAATTCAAGATGATTTGCTTGATTACTTTGGTGATGAAAGTAAGTTAGGTAAACCAATAGGCAGCGATTTAAAAAATGCAAAGACCACCTATGTAACATTAGTGGGTATTGAAAAAGCTAAACAAGACGTTAAAGATTATTCTAAGAAAGCGGTTGATGCATTAGCATTATTTGGAGAAAAGGCTAATGAATTAATTGAATTAACTAACTATTTAATTTCCCGTGAATTTTAAGTTGGAGGATAAATTTTGCTTAAAATTTTAAATAATATTAACTCTCCCGATGATGTAAAAAAAGTTAATAATGATGATTTATCATTACTGTGTGACGAAATACGAGGTTGTTTAATAGATACTATTTCAAAAAACGGTGGCCACTTGGCATCAAATTTAGGGGTGGTAGAATTATCAGTTGCCCTTCATCGTGAGTTTTCGTCACCGATTGATACAATTTTGTTTGATGTAGGTCATCAATGTTATACTCACAAGCTTTTAACGGGTAGATATGATCGCTTTAAAACCATAAGAACAGAAAACGGTTTATCTGGATTTATGCGTCCCGATGAAAGTGAGCACGATCCTTTTGTAACCGGTCACAGCAGTAACGCTATTTCAGCAGCTTTAGGAATTTGCAAAGCCAAACAACTTAAAGGCGAAGAAGGCTATACTGTAGTAGTTGTTGGTGATGGTGCAATGACTGGCGGTATGACCTTTGAGGCGTTAAATAATGCTGGTAAAGAGAAGAGCAGATTAATTGTTATTCTTAATGACAATAAAATGTCTATTTCTAAAAACGTAGGCGGTTTTGCCAGATATTTAAGTCTTATAAGAACAAAACCATCGTATCATAAATTTAAACACAGAGTTGAACAATTTCTTGTAGTTATACCTTTTATTGGTAAGTTTTTAAGAAGAAATGTATTTCGTTCTAAAAGAATGCTTAAAAATGCTATTTATCATAGCAATATTTTTGAAGATTTTGGTTTTCATTACTTAGGTCCTGTTGACGGTCACGATTTAAATAAACTCTCTAACATTTTAAAAATCGCAAAAGAAGAAACAAGACCGGTTTTAATTCACGTTCTAACAACAAAGGGTAAAGGCTATGATTTTGCAGAAGTTGACCCACAGCATTACCATGGTGTTTCTCCCTTTAATGTAGATGAAGGCGGCTCTAAAATAATAAAAAATGACTTTTCTTTTAATGCCGGTGATGAACTTTGCAGACTTGCGCAAAACGATGAAACAATTTGTGCTATTACTGCGGCTATGGTTTCCGGCACAGGTCTTAATAGATTTGCTGAAAAGTATAAATCACGTTTTTTTGATGTTGGTATTGCTGAAGAACACGCTGTAACTTTTGCTGCGGGACTTGCAAGTAAGGGTATGAAATCTTGTTTGGCGGTTTACTCTTCCTTCTTACAACGCGGATACGACCAAATTATTCATGATACTGCAGTAGCCAAACTTCCTGTAACATATCTTGTTGACAGAGCTGGTGTTGTAGGCGAAGATGGTGAAACCCATCAAGGTGTGTTTGATATTGCTTTTTTAAGAACGGTTCCAAGCATTACAATATATTCAGCTACTGATTATAAAGATTTAAGGATAATGATTAATAAAGCAGTTAATGCAAAGATTGGACCTAACGTTGTTAGGTATCCAAGAGGAACTGAGAAAAAGTTAATATGTAAAACAGATTCTTCTGTTGATTTTAATGTGTTTGGTAATAAAAAAGCAGAAAAAGCTATTGTTACATTTGGACGTCTATTTAATTTTGCAGATGATGTTTTTAATAATGAAAAAAAAGATTTTTGCTTAATAAAGTTGAATAAAATTTTCCCAATAGAAGATGAATTGTTTGAATTATTATCAACTTTTAAAGAAATTCACGTTTTTGAAGAAGGAATAAAAAGCGGTGGCATAGGAGAATATGTTGCTGCTAATGTAAAAACAAACTGCGAAATACATGCAATTGATAATAAATTTATACCG
>JAZNNZ010000116.1:0-1848 GCA_045580525.1 Acutalibacteraceae bacterium | reverse complement strand
GAAGCAGGTGACATTTGTTGCAAGGTATTTAGTGATGACATATCTATACCGATATATTTTTGCATTAGTTCACCAAGAATTTGTTCAAGGTTAGAATGAAGAATATCTCCATCAACATTTTCGGTATATATCTGCATATCTAAATCATATGAATACTGTATGCCGTTTACAGCTGTAGATAGATTGCTTTCTTCATCTTTGATGTTTTTCTCAAGATATGATTTAAAAGATTTTAAATCGTTTTTGCTTTCCTCAATGCTGTTCATAGCATTTATCATATCGTAAAGTGCGGGTTTTTCGTATACGGCATCATTTTCGTGTTGAGACTTCTCTGCAGTTATATTCATAAATGTATTCATTAATGTTGTCATATCAATTGTAGAAGCCTCAAGTGTTAGGGGATAGACTGATAGTGTATTTTCTTGAACTGTATTAATATATACCGTCATACCCTGCGATATTGCCAGTATTAGCGCAATACCTATAATACCAATTGAACCTGCAAATGATGTTAATATTGTTCTGCCTTTTTTTGTTATTAAGTTTTTAAGCGATAACATAAATGAAGTACCAAAAGACATAGAAGGTTTTTTAGATTTTATTTGATTTTCGTTTCTTTGGGTATCTAGATTTGCTTCATCATTTGTTTCGGTATCATTTAAAGGTGATGAGTCATGTGTAATGACTCCGTCGAGCATTTTTATAATACGTGAAGAATATTTGTTTGCAAGATCAGGATTATGTGTTACCATTATAATCAGTTTCTTTTTAGAAATTTCTTTAAGTATTTCCATAACCTGAACACTGGTTTCCGTGTCAAGAGCACCGGTTGGCTCGTCTGCCAAAATTATATCGGGATTATTTACAAGCGCACGTGCAATTGCAACACGCTGCATTTGTCCGCCTGACATTTCTCCCGGTTTTTTGTTTAACTGATCACCAAGTCCAACATCCTCTAGAGCTTTTTTTGCTCTCGATTTTCTTTCATGCTTAGAAACACCTGACAAAGTAAGTGCTAATTCAACGTTTTGAAGTACTGTTTGATGAGGAATTAAATTATAGCTTTGAAACACAAATCCAATTGAATGATTTCTATACGTGTCCCAATCTGCATCGCAATATTCTTTGGTAGAACGTCCAGATATTATTAGGTCTCCGTCGGTGTAACGGTCCAGACCACCGATAATGTTAAGCAGTGTCGTCTTTCCGCAACCAGATGGGCCAAGTATTGAAACAAATTCATTACTTCTAAATTCTATATCAATACCTTTTAATGCTTCAACCTGGGTATCTCCCATGCTATAATTTTTTGTAATTTTGTTTAGCTTAAGCATGTGTATATTCCTTTCATTTCTTTTATCTTTTTCTATTATATACCATTAATGTTTAAAATTGTTAACAAAATTAAAAATTTCGTATACTATTTGATTATTTCATTATTATATGATATAATAATTTTCAAAATTAAGGAGGAATAATATGGAAAAAGCGTTTAAATATTTTTGTATAATTATTTCGGCAATTATTATTCTTTCATCTGTTGGTATGGTTTTTGCTGCATCATTTAGTAAAGAAAAAGAACAAGATTTTTTAGCTTGTAAAGAAATTGTTGATAATATAAAAAATTACAAGCTTAATATGACCTCAATTATATATGTTAAAAATAGCAATAATGAATGGGAAGAATATCAACGAATTCACGGTGAGGAAAATCGTATTTGGGTTGATATTGATAATATTCCAAAACAATTAATCGATGCTTTTATTTCAATAGAAGACCAACGCTTTTATAGTCATTCGGGCATTGACTGGAAAAGAACAACAGGCGCCTTTCTGAACTATCTTCCT
>JAZNNZ010000115.1:0-4165 GCA_045580525.1 Acutalibacteraceae bacterium | reverse complement strand
TTAAGAATTTTATTGCTTTTATTTGCTATTTATGTAAGCTATACGCTCATAAATTTGCAGGTTAATCTTATTAGAAGCAAGCAAGAACTTAAAGAACGCGAAAGCTACCTTAAAGAAACAACCATTAAGGTTGAAGAGCTAACTCGTTTACTTGAAGAGGGCGACGAGAAAGAGCTTATTGAAAAAGCGGCAAGAGAACGTTTGGGGTATGTTTATCCTAACGAGCAGGTCTTTATAGACCCGTCTGGAAATTAGCGTTTTTTATTTTTGTATTAGTTTTGGGAGGATTTTTTTAGAGCAATGCAGGTTCAAGTGGGCGAAATTTTAGAAGGCAAGGTTACGGGTATTACCGGCTTTGGCGCATTTGTAGAAATCGGCGAAGGCGTAACAGGTATGGTACATATTTCAGAGGTTTCTCACAAATATATTACAGATATTAAAGAAGTTTTAAAGGTTAACGATACCGTTAAGGTTAAGGTTTTAAATATAGGTGAAGACAATAAAATTTCTTTAAGCATAAAAAAAGCAACAGAGAAAAAGCAAAAAACTTTTACTGCCCCTGCAAAAATTGATAACTCATTTGTATGGACAGAAACCAAAAACGAAGGTTCGTTTGAAGATATGATGAATCGTTTCAAGCAGTCTTCAGATGAAAAGTTTTCGGCGCTTAAACGTAAAAACGGGGACTACAACCGTAAATCAAGAGGACAACAAAGATAGGTTTTATTTAGGTTTTGGCTTTGTGGTCAAAACCTATTTTTATGAAAGGAAAATTATGAGAGAGTTAGAAGTAGCAGTAGTTTCTAAAAAAATAGAAGAGCTTTTTATAAAGGCAAATAAGGTGCTTCCTAAAAGTTTGGAAGACGCTTTAAAAAAAGCATATAAAAATGAAGAAAATGCTACCGCTAAAGACACTCTTAATATAATAAATCAAAACATTTTAGCCGCAAAGGAGCTTGATATTCCAATATGTCAGGATACCGGTCTTGCGGTTGTGTTTTTAGAAGTGGGACAAGACCTGCATTTTGTTGGCGGAAGCTTGTATGACGCTATAAACGAAGGTGTAAAAAACGCCTACACAAACGGTTTTTTACGTATGTCTGTAGTAAAAGACCCGCTAAATAGAGTTAATACAAACACCAATACACCCGCAATTATTCACACAAAAATAGTTGAAGGGGAAGGCCTTAAAATTACCGTTGCTCCCAAAGGAATGGGTAGCGAAAATATGAGTGATATAAAAATGCTTAATCCTTCAGATGGTCGCGACGGTGTTATAAATGCAGTTTTAGAAATAGTTAAAAATGCCGGTAGTAACGCCTGTCCGCCAATGGTGGTTGGTGTGGGACTCGGCGGTAATTTTGAAGAGTCTGCACTTCTTGCAAAAAAAGCGCTTGTTCGTGAAACTAAAAATACAGATTCGTTTTACTTAAGTTTAGAAGACGAATTGCTTGAAAAGATAAATAATCTTAATATTGGTCCTGCGGGTTTTGGCGGTAAAACCACAGCGATTAAGGTTAATATAGAAACCGCGCCAACCCACATTGCGGGGCTTCCCGTAGCGGTTAATATTGGTTGTTATTGCAACCGTCATTTAACAGAAATTATTTAGGAGTAAAAATGGAATATAAATTTATTGCTACTACAGCACTTGGTGTTGAAGGACTTTTAGCAGACGAACTAAAAAGAATAGGCCTTAAAAACGTAAACGCAGAAAATGGCAGAGTCAGCTTTATAGGGGATGCCACCGCTTGTGCAAAAGCAAACATATTTTCTCGTATAGCAGAAAGGGTGCTATTGGTTTGCGGTGAGTTTTCTGCTTATGATTTTGATGGTCTTTTTGATAATATTAAAAAAATACCTTTCGAAAACTTTATTGGCAAGTTTGATGCCTTTCCCGTTACGGGGTATAGCTTAAACAGTGAGCTTCATAGCATTCCAAACTGTCAGTCTATTATTAAAAAGGCAATAGTGGACCGTCTTAAAAAGGCATATAAAACCGACTGGTTTTTAGAAAACAAAACCACCGTAAAAATCCGCTTTTCAATTATAAAAAATAAGGTTACTGTTGGTATTGATACCAGCGGAGAATCTTTGCATAAAAGAGGCTACCGCGCACACAGCAATATTGCCCCAATAAAAGAAACATTAGCGGCTGCTATGTGTAATCTTGCCCGTATTTACCCAGATACTATTTTAATTGATCCATTCTGCGGTAGCGGTACCATTTTAATTGAAGCCGCATTAATGGCAAAAAACCAAGCCCCCGGCTTAAACCGTAAATTTTTAGGGGAAGAGCTGCCTTTTATTGGCAAAAAGGCCTTCTCTGATGCCCGTAGCGAAGCCTTAAATCAAATAATAAAAAATCCCGAATTTAAAGCTATTGGCTATGATATAGATCCGGAGTGCGTAGCGCTAACTAAAGAAAACGCCCGTAAAGCAGGTGTTGAAAATTTAGTAACCGCATATTTGCAGGATATTAAAGATTTAAAATTACCCGATGGACGTATGAAGATTATAACCAACCCACCATACGGTGAAAGACTTTTAGACGTTAAACACGCAGAAGAGCTTTATAAAATAATGGGTAGTGTAATGCCCAAAGAGCAGGGAAAAGGTTATTTTATAATCAGCCCACAAGATAATTTTGAAGAACTGTTTAATCGCACAGCCGATAAAAAGCGTAAGCTTTATAACGGTATGTTAAAGTGCGACGTTTATCAGTTCTTTAAGTAGGAGATAAAAATGAAAAAAATAAAGGTATGTAGTGAAGTTGCCTATTTAATTGGCGTCCTGCTTTTAGCATTTGCGGTAGCAATGATTACCGCCGCCGATTTTGGCGTTTCAATGATTGTTGCTCCATCCTTAATACTTAGTTTAAAACTAGGTTTTTTAACCTTTGGTCAGTGCGAATATCTTATTCAGGGTATTTTGTTTGTTGCAATGTGTATTGCGGCTAAAAAAATAAAACCAATATATTTCTTTTCTTTTTTTACCACCGTGTTTTACGGTGCGGCGTTAGATTTATTCAGACTCATTCCAATCTTTAACCCCAACGTTTTTCCACCGCAGAGTTTTCATTTACTAGTTAGAATTGCATTTTTTATTGTTGCAGAAACCTTAACCGGTCTTGCTTTGGCATTTGCTTTTAAAACCTACGTTTACCCACAAACCAACGATTTTTTTGTTAAGTTTTTAAGCAGTAAATTCAATATTGATTTAACAAAATTTAAGCGCATTTATGATTTTTCGTTTTTATTTTTAGCTATTGCTATGTCGCTTATTTTCTTTGGCGGATTTAAGGGTATTGGCATTGGTACCATTATTTTAACGGTTGTAAATGGTCCGCTAATCGGCTTTTTCACAAAGTTTGTTGATAAGCATTTTGAAATAACTCCGCGCTTTAAAAAAATAGAAAAAATATTTGAAATGTAAAAAATAAAAGACCTGATTTTTCAGGTCTTTTTTATATTGTATTTCCATATAGTCCTTCGCTGTCGCAAGAAGTAATTTTTACATTTACAATCTCGCCTTCGTTTGCATTATCAAGCACCGTAACCTTTATATAGTTTTCGGTAAAACCGGTGTTATCACTTTCCACAAGCACCGGTAGAGTTTTACCAATTTGCTTTGTGTTAAACTTAATGGCGGCTTTTTTTGCGCTTTCTTCCATTAATTTTACTCTGCGGCTTTTTTCCTGTTTTTGTATTTGGTCTTTAAATTTTGCGGCAAAGGTGCCTTCTCTTATAGAGTATGGGAAAATATGAACATGCGCAAAACCAATTTCTTCTGCAAATTTGCAAGACTCTAAAAAGTCTTGTTCGGTTTCACCCGCAAAGCCCACCATAATATCTGTAGTAATTGATGGATTATCAAAAATCTCAAAAATTGTGTCTACAAGCGCTTTATATTCTTCTTTTGTATAAAGCCTGTTCATTCTTTTTAAGGTGTTGTTGCAACCTGCTTGTAAAGATAAATGAAAATTAGGGCAAAATTCTTTTATTTCTTTTAAAGATAATAAAAGTTCTTTTGTCATAAGATCGGGTTCTAAAGAACCTAAACGCACCCTATAAATACCGTCGGTTTCTGCTACTGCTTTAACCGCATTTTCAAGCCCGTATTTATAAGAAGAAAGATTAATGCCTGTTAGCACAATTTCTTTGTA
>JAZNNZ010000114.1:0-5995 GCA_045580525.1 Acutalibacteraceae bacterium | reverse complement strand
GAACTATTTCGAACAACCTGTTCATATTAAAAGAAATTAACAAAGCTTCAAAAGGCCTTGTTTTAATTGATATTTTAATGTTTGCTTTTGCAGGTTTTTCGGACTTTATTTCTTCTACATATTTATTGCGTTTAGTGCTACAAGGAATTGAACAGAAACGCGATTTTTGGCATATTGCAACTTTTATATTAATCTGGCTTATTTTACAGGTTATTTATCAAATTATTTTTGAAGTTTATTATAATGGCACATATTTAAAAAAGATAAATAAAGTATATTTGCGCATAAATGGTCAAATTTTTTCACATGCTTCAAGAGTTGATCTTTCTTGCTACGATAACCCTGACTATTACGATAAATTTGTAAAGGCCGTTGACGACTGTGCAACACGAATTACTTTTATTGTAGAGATGATAAAAAACATGACATATAGACTTACAAAGTTCATCTCTGCTTTAGTTATGCTTTTTACAATTAATCCTGTACTTTTAATCTTTTTAATTTTCCCATTATTTACAATTCCGCTTAATGCAAAAGTAAATTCATTAAGTTATGCAAGAACAATGGACACAAGAGAAGTAAGTCGTCATCGCGATTATTCAAAGCGCGTATTTTATTTATCAGATTACGCAAAAGAATTGCGACTTTCCAATATGTCTCCCCTACTTATTACACGTTTTAAAGAAGCAACAGATAAAAACATAATGCTTTTAAAGAAATATGGTGTTTCTTTAATATTTGTCAATCACATTATTGCGTGGATAAATGAGATATTTACAATTTTAGGTGCTACCATTTACGCGATATATTCTACTCTTGTAACTAACACTATGGGCATTGGCGACTGTATTGCCATAATAAACTCTGTTGACTCTATTGCATATACTTTAAGCGACTCTGCAACACAATTTATTAAATTTCAAGAAAACGCCTTATATATTGAAAATCTGCGCCAATTTTTAGACCATCCCGTTACAATTAAAGATGGAAACGCAAAGATACCGAAAGATAAAGGAAGCTTAGAGCTTAAAAATGTTTCTTTTAAATATGACGGTGCCAAAAATTATACACTTAAAAACATAAACTTAACAGTTGGTAAAAACGAAAAAATAGCTATTGTTGGACATAATGGCGCAGGCAAATCCACCTTAATAAAACTTATATTAAGATTATATGACCCCGAAGGTGAAATCACATATTTAGGTAAAAACATTAAAGAATATAATCTAACGGAATATAGAGATATTTTTGCAGCAGTATTGCAAGAATATAATATGTTTGCATTAACGACAGCCGACAACGTTTTATTAAGAAAACGCTTTGACGGGGACAATGAAATTGTTATTGATTCTTTAAAGAAAAGCGATTTATACGAAAAGGTTTTAAAGTTTAAAAACAAAGAAAACTCTATTATGACTAAGGAGTTTGATGAAGAAGGCGAATTGTTATCCGGCGGCGAACAACAAAAGCTTTCTATTTCTCACGTTTATTCAAAAGAAAACAGATTTGTAATTTTAGATGAACCGTCTTCCGCGCTTGACCCAATAGCAGAAGCAGAAATGTATAACCGCATGTTAAAAGCTTGTAAAAACTGTGGGATGATATTTATTTCGCACAGACTTTCTTCTGCCGTTTTAGCAGACAAAATTTATTACGTAGAAAACGGCGAAATCTTAGAAAGTGGTAATCACGCTGAATTAATGCAACTCAATGGCAAGTATGCAAAAATGTTCTTAAGACAGTCTAAAAACTATAAAGGCGGTGAAGTAAATGAGTAAAAACAAAAGCGCCTTTAAAAATAATATATGGTTAATTAAAAAAGTTTTAAAACACACCCCAATATATATTTTTGCTGTTTTGGGGTACGGCATATTGCGCGGTATTTATGCCGCAGTTAACGTTCTTTATGCAAAAGAAGTATTAAGTATGATAAGCAACAAAGCGGGTTTTAACGACATATTGAATTTAATTCTTATTTATGCCGGATTTATACTGCTTACAAACTTATTTTTTAATTGGTATTGGCATTATTTATGGGCAGTAAATAATGAAGTATTATTTCAAAAAATGCAGGTTGAACTTTTTAAGCACGCCACTGCTCTAGATTTATGTAAATATGATGATCCTGAGTTTTATAACAATTATGTTTGGGCTTTAGACCAATCTTACAATCAAGTAAGAAGTTTAATGAATTATTGCGCTTCTATTATAATTAGTGCTTTATCTGTTATAACACTTACAGGAGTATTGATTACTGTAGATTTTACTGTTACAATTGTTGTATTTGTATTTTGTATTTTAAGGATATTTTTAACCACTGCATATAATAAAATAAATCTTAAATACTCTGAAGAACTAAACCCTTTACAAAGAAAAGATAATTATATACGGCGTGTGTTTATACTACCAGAATATGCCGCCAATATTAGAGCTTCAAGAGTTACAGAAAATCTATTTAATGACTTTAACGAAAATTGTGATGATAAAAATAAAATTGTAGATAAGTTTGCTTTTAAGCGTTCTGCTTTATCTTTTGGAATAGGCCTATTTGGAGTGTTTGCTGATACGCTACTGCTTTTATACCTTGCATATAACGTTATGGTAACAAAAACCATCGATATAGGCGGACTCGCTATTGCTGTTGGTGGCGTTTGGAAGTTTTCATTTTATTTAAAAGATATAATAGACAAAATTCTAAAGTTGCAAGAAACTTCACTGTTTTCAGAAAAGGTTATAAAATTCACTAAAACAAAACCAGAAATCATTAGTGGAAATAAATCTGTTAAAGAATTTGAAAGTTTAGTAATTAGAGACTTAAATTTTTCATATTCAAAAGATGATAAATTTGTGCTAAAAAATATAAATTTAGAAATTAATAAAGGTGAAAAAATCGCTATTGTTGGCTATAATGGTGCCGGAAAGACCACGCTTACCAAATTGATTATGCGTCTATATGATGCAACAAGCGGCAACATTATTTATAACGGTAACGATATTAAAGAGTATAAAATTAACGAGCTTCGTGAAAGATTTGCGGCAGTATTTCAAGATTATAAAATTTTTGCAGCAACAATAAAAGAAAACGTTGTTGGTGGTGAAGCAACACAAATCGATAACGAACTTGTAAAAAAAGCACTTAATAACAGCACCTTCACAGATAAGCTTAACGCCCTAACGAACGGAGTAAATACAATACTTACAAGAGAGTTTGATAATTCAGGCACGCAGCTTTCGGGTGGCGAGCGACAAAAAATTGCAATAGCCAGAGCGTTTTATAAAAATTCTGACCTGATTATTTTAGACGAGCCATCCTCTGCTCTTGACCCGGACGCTGAATATGAGTTAAATAAAGCTATAAGCGATTATGCAAAAGATAAAACCGTTATTTTTATTTCTCATAGACTTTCAACCACTAGAAATGCCGACAAAATTTATATGTTTGCTGATGGCGAAATTATAGAAAGCGGTAGTCATGACGAACTTATGAAACTAAACGGAAAATATGCTTATATGTTTAATTTACAAGCCGAAAAATATATCGAAAAATAAACTATTTTGTCAAAAAAACAAAAACACCGAAGACTAATCTGTCTTTGGTGTTTTTTATTTTGATAGTGGGTGGAAACGATTATAGGCTTTTGTGTATTTTGCTTTAAAGATTTCTGAATAAACACGGGCAGAAGAAATATCTGAAAAGCCCATAATATCTTTTACGTCTTTAACCCCTGCGCCATTTTCTACTAAATGTGCCGCAAAAGAATGGCGTATTGTATGCGGTGTAATTTGCTTATTTATGCCGGATTTTTCAGCATAAGATTTAATTATTTTCCATAATCCCTGTCTTGTGAGAGGTGCACCACTCATATTTAAAAAGAGATAGTCACCGTCGTTAAAAGCAAGAACGTTACGGGTGAATTTTAAATAATCGTAAACAGATTTTACCGCACGTTGATACATTGGTAAAATTCTTTCTTTACCGCCGCTATTTAACTTTATATAACCAAGATTTAAATTTACGTCTGAAACTTTAATAGAAATAAGCTCACTTGCTTTAATGCCGGTGGCATAAAAGGTTTCTAAAATTGCTTTATCTCTTAAACCTTTAAAATCTGAACTATCGGGAGCAGATAATAAACGCTCCATTTCATCCACTGTTAGAATTTCGGGGGTTTTGGGTGGATCAGATTTTATTGTATGGGTTGCGGGAAGCTTGTCTATTAAATTTCTCTTATGTAAAAAGTTAAAATAGCAACGAAGTGATGCGCTTGAACGCATAACGGTTGATTTGCTTTTGCCAATATTTATAAGGTAATTTTGAAATTCTTCAATATCAAAATTATTTGGAAAGGCGGCATAGTTTTTAAAGGATAAAAAGGCATTGATATCTCTTAAATAATTGTCAAAAGTGTTTTTACTAACACGCTTTTCGTATAAAAGATGACTTTTAAATTCTTCTATATGATAAGTCAATACCTTTCCCTCCTTAAATTAAAAATTGAAAAATGATATAAAGCCAATAGAAAACAAAGCATCTATAATGGCAGATAAGACAAATAAAATCACTAAAATAAGCTGACGCTTACAGTAAAGCATAAAATCAGAAAACAAACTTTTTTCTTGGACTTTTCCCGGGAAAACCAGCTTTGAAAGACAAAGCGAAAACAAAAAGGCTTCACGAGACATTAAAACCATTGCAATACTAGAAACTGTTATTGCAGGAATAACCAAAATTACATTAAAGACAATACCGTATAGTCCGTAGGTTAAATATAAATACCCAAGTAGCGAACCTATTAAAAAGCCGCGATAAAAAATTACTACGGGAACAATAAGACTGCCTGCCATACAAGTACCTGCAAAGAAGCAGACTGCAATAAAGGGTAAAAGTTCCAAAAAAGCTTTGAGAAATATATTAAAAAATGAATTATTTTGTCTTAAAGACAGATAATTTGTAAATATATTTTCATTAAATTTAAAACCAATTTTTTGAGAAAGCGAACCAAAAAGCATACCTAAAAGCAAACAGATAAAAACTAAAAGTAATCCATTATTTTTAATTATTAGGGTTAAAAAAACGTCACGCTTACGTTTTACAATTGGTTTTACTATGGTTGTCCTTTGCATATAAAATCCTCCTTTTGAGAAATTATATGCAAACACCATTATTTAAATTACTTTAAATTTGAAAGCTCTTTTGAACGATTAAACGCCGCATTAACGCCGGAACTAACTGAGTTTGAAAAATTATTTTGTTCCATTGCATTTAGACCTGCTATAGTAGTGCCGCCTTTAGATGAAACCATGGAAATAAGCGTATCTATATTATTTTCACTTTCTTCAAGCACTTTAGCACTGCCCTTTACGGTTTGTATGGCCAGTAAAAGCGCATCGTCATAATTTAAACCAAGCTTTGTTGCGGCATTTACAAGCTCATTTACAAAGCTGAATACAAATGCAGGTCCACTACCGGAAAGGGCTGTAACCGTATCAATAAGCTCTTCATCAACCTTTATGGCTTTACCTAAAGAATTAAAAATGTTATAAACAAAATCTGTTTCTTCTGTACTGCAGTTATAAGAAGCAACAGCCGAGGCACCTTCTTGATACATTAAACAAAGGTTTGGCATTACGCGAATAATTTTTTTATTAGAATTAAAAAACGAATTAATGGTGCTGATTTTAACACCCGCTGCAATTGAAACTAAAATTTGATCATCTGATAAAATTTCTTTTAAAGACAAAAGGGGCTCATTTATTGTTTGGGGTTTTACGCATAAAAAAACTACGCTACTATTTTTACATAAAGAAAGGATGCTATTACTTACTGAAACGTTAAACTCATTTTTTAGCGCATTTTGCTTATCTTCATCAATATCGTAAACAAAAATATTTTCAGGAATTATGTAACCTTGGTTTACAATTCCTTTAATAATTGCAGTTGCCATATTTCCACAACCGATAAAGCCAATTTTACTAAACATAAGTAATATTCCCC
>JAZNNZ010000113.1:0-4774 GCA_045580525.1 Acutalibacteraceae bacterium | reverse complement strand
CCTCGACGCACGGTTTTGGAGACCGACGCTCTACCAACTGAGCTATACCCCTATATATTAAGTTTTTTAAGTGCTTAAAAATAGCACGATTTGTTTAGTGTGTATGCCCCTCGCGGTGCCCAAAATTTATGGTCGCAACATTATGTTGCTATAAATTTTGACCGCTGCGCCAACCCTTTTTCGCTTTATCTTCCACCGGAAGCGCTCAAAAGCGTTGCCACCAACTGAGCTATACCCCTTCGTCATTAGAAACTACGCTATAATCGTTTTGTCGCAAGCAACAAAAGCTCAATCGCTTCGTTCTAATTCCTCTCCCCATAAAGCAGGCTTTATGGGGGCCCCGTTTTTATTCCAACACAAAAATAATTTGCAAAGAATAAAAATGGGAAAGTGTTTTATGCACTTATAAAAAAGGTGGTGGGCCATCAGGGACTCGAACCCCGGACCGACCGGTTATGAGCCGGTTGCTCTAACCAACTGAGCTAATGGCCCTTAAGATAAGTGCACTAACTATTATATATAAACTTTAAGATTTTGTCAACTAAAAAATTATTTTTTTATTTTCTATAAACCGACACAAAAGACTCTTTTTTTATCTATGGTTTTGCAGAATTTATAAAACTAGATTTAGGCGAACTTTCCCCCTTAAGACAGGTTGAAAAAAGACTTGTTTCTTATAACATTGAAATGGCTGAAGTTACCGGTGGCACTTTTTAGACGAGATACACCGGTGCGCAGGTAGACGGAACCGAAGAATTTCCCGTTATTTCAAATTGGCGTGATATGGGCAATCTGCAACAATAGTAAGATCCTATTGATTTATATAGCGAGCGCCTTATTGCGTTAGCTAAAGAGCTAGGTACCGCTTGGGTGCGAGTATCTGGCACTTGGGCAAACAAAACCTATTATGATTTTGACGGTCACACAGGCATTGTGCCCTTATTTTTGTGTAGAAACTGCCTTTATTTCAAAATCTTTTAAATAATTCTTTTTGTGCTTTTGCGAAACATAACCCACTATTGCCACTAAAAAAGCGCCGATAAAGTCGGTTATCAGATCTTCCATAGTATCAAAAAGCGCTTTGTTGCCAATAAGCGCGGTACCGTCGTTTAACATAAATTTTTGCATATTAGTACCCAGTATTATATCTGCTAAAAATTCATATACTTCCCACAAAACGCCTACCGTAACCGCAAAGCAAACCGTAAAAATAAGCACAAAAGCAGGGCTTAAATTAATTGGCACCTTTTTGGTGTTATTGAGTAAGCTTATAAGTGAAAAACCCAGTGCACCAAGCATCATACCCGAAAAGGCGTGAAGAACTGTATCCCAGTGCGGCACACGGTAATAAAAAGAACGCATTTCTCCCAAATAAATGGCGCAGTATAAAAACAAGGCGTATGCAAACATCATTTTAGAAGGGATTTCAAGCTTTACCCTTTTTCTTAAAAATCCCGGCAAAAGCATGGCAAGTATGCCAACAGCGCATTGCAATGCAACCAGAGTATAATCGCTTTTAGTTCTTATAGAAATATCGTTTGAAACAGTTGGGGCTGTTGTTAATCGCACACAAGAAAAAATAAGCGAACCCACAAAAGATAAAAATATAATGCCGAGTAAAATATTATATATAATTTTCTTTCGCTTTTCTGTTTTTTGATTTATTTTTTTAGTTGTCAACAAATACACTCCCTAAAAAATGGTAATAATATATTTTACAAAAATCTTTCTTACAAATAATGGTAAAGAATTATGAAATTGTAAAAAATTATGATTATTTTATAAAGAAAAAAAGCAGAGTTTTTACTCTGCTTTTTATTTTGCACTCTGTTATTTAAAAACCTTTTCAACCTTAAAATCGTTCTCACCAAACATATACATATAACCGTCAATGTAAACGCCGCGCATACTTTCGTTACCTCCCTTTAAGGGTACATCAATAAGTTCTATAAGCTTATTTTCTTTAAATTGTAAAAGAATATATCGTGAAGCTTCAGCGCTGCTGTAATTTTTATTATAAACACCAAGACCGATAAATTGATTTTTGCGGTCTATATAATAAGACTTGTAATCGGTAGAATAATAGGTGTTTTCTAATTCATATGAGCAAACCGAACGCACGCCGTCCTTTGTTTCCTCATAAACCTCAACTTTAAATTTGTCCCACCTGTCGCCCCTGCCAATGCCACAAAGATAGCCGTTTCCTAAATTGATAAGAGAGGAAGAAAAGCCCTCTATTGTGCCGGTGTCCTTATAAGTGATATTTTTAAGGTCGCTTAAATCAAAGAAGAACACGGGGTCGGAAAGCTGAATAGAGGTGCAAACATAAGCTGTGGTTTTATCAAATCTTACAGACTGCACCCTCTCACCGGGCGGCGCAAAATCCACAACCGATGCCACTACCTTAAAGTCAGAAAGGTCAATGCAATATAAGCTGGCGTTTGTTGTTAAACTATTTCGAATTGTAAAATCGTCATGAATTTCCAAGCCGTCATTGGTAATTACATTACTGATCGTTGAAGTGCTTATTGTAGTTACAACTCGTAAAATATCTTCGTGTTCATCCATACTCCATTGGTCTTTAACATAACCCTTAACTGTAATGCTGCCCTTTCTTTCAAGACCTTCACCACAATAGCTTAAAGCTGCAATTTCGGTCATATCGGTGCTGGTAGAGGTTCCGTCTATATTTTTCTTGACATCAGAGAATCTACGGGTTAAGAAAATATTATTTTTAGAAACATAAAGCTCTTCCGAATAAGAAAGATAAGCGGCCGTTCCTTGAAGATTAAGAGTGTTTGAATCAAGCTTTACAACGATGGTATAATTGGTGTTATCGAGCGTTTTTGGGGCAATAATATCGTTTGAAGGAATGCATTGTAGTCCTTTTCCCTCATCAATTTGAGGAACAAAGGTAGCAGCATTGTCAAAATTAATTTCCTTCTTATACACATAATAATTTGTTAAAAGTAAAATGCTGTCGTTTGTCATACGGGATGACATATAACGGCCCGAAATATTGAATTCATTTTTCTTTATAATGTCTTCGGGATTAGTTACATCCAGCTGCACCAAATTAACAAACGGTGTTACTTTGCCGCTTATTTCTTTTGAGCATTCGGTAACGATTATTACGGTTTTACAGTCGCTTGAAAGATAAAATTCCCATTGGCTGTATGAAACCCAGCCGTCTGCCGCATTTGATACATAAAGTGGGTAGTTGCCAACCTCTTTTGTCTTTTCCTTGTCTATTGAGTAAACACGAAGGGTGTTTGCATCAAGATAATAAATATATTTATCGCTTCTTTTTATACGGTCGGCCTCTATAATGCCTTCAACCTGATTATCGGTAATTTCCTCATAGCTTGAGCCAACTCCCGCTTCGGGGGCTTCGGTGTCATCGTAAAATTCTTCATCAACCAAAAAGTCGCCATTTTGAATTCCCCAGGTGTCGTCGTCTTTTTGCTGACCACGCAATTCAATCTCTGCCAAAAGCCTTTCGGCGTTGTTTTTATATATGGGTTTTTCATAGGTTAAAACATTTAATTTTTTAATCAGCTCATAATATTCACTGTCGGAATATTCTAAAACGCTCGGTGAGTCGTTAAAAGGAATAAACAACCAAAGGCTGCAAGCAATAACTGCTAAAGATAGGCAGGCGGCCACGGCAGAGCCAATTATCTTAAAAATTCTTGGCTTTACTTTTTTACCGGGCTGAGCTTCTGAAATAAACTTATCGTCGGCAAGGCTTAAAGCTTTGTACCAATCCTTTTTGTTCATATAAATACTCCTTCCTTTGTAAGATAATCTTTAAATTTGTTTCTTGTTCTATGTAAGATAACGCTAATGTGATTTTCCGAAAGGCCCATTTCTTTTGCAATATCGGCAACACTCATTGAATACCAGTAGCGGCGCATAAATATTACCCTTGTTTTTGTATCCAGACTGAATAAAAAGCCGTTTATCATCTGGCTTAGCACAACCTCATCCTCAACAGGGGTTTTGCCGTTTGGGATAGATTCAAAATATTCGTCAATAATAGGTGTTATATCGGCATCCCTTTTTTGCGCGCTTTCATAGCGGCAACGGTCAATGGCAATATTGCGGGTAATGCGTCCAAGAAAGCTTTTAAATATTTTTGGCCTTGTTGGCGGAATGGCATTCCAAGTGTGGTTTAAGGTGTCGTTAAGACACTCATCCGAGTCCTCGCGAGAGTGCAAAATGTTGAAGGCTATCATATAGCAATAGCTGCCATATTTTATTTTGGTTTCTATAAGGGCATCTTGGTTGCGCTCAAAATATAGCTGAATAATTCTTTCGTCATCCATTATTGTCATCTCCTCGGCATATTTTTAAAGGCCTTTCACTTATAAAGTCGAAAAATAAAGGCAAAATCTTACAAGTTTGGAAAAATTTTTATTTTTTCTTACAAGGTCGGCTTTGTTTTATAATAGCATATTTTTTATGGCGTGTAAATTATGAGAAATGTTATGGGTGTTGTATGAAAGAATACCCGCATCGTTCCGTTGAATATAAATTCAGCGTAGAATTTTCCGCGCAAATTGTAAAAAATTATGATTTTGTTATAAATTTCACAAACTTTTTACAAAATTTTTTACATTTTACCTATTTACTTATATTAATATAAGTGTTAAAATATTAAGTGGCTTAAAATGTCTTATATTTAAGATTTCAAAAAATAGGAGGTCATTATTTTGGCAAGAAAGACAAAAACCATGGATGGTAACAGCGCTGCCGCTCACGTAAGCTATGC
>JAZNNZ010000112.1:0-3181 GCA_045580525.1 Acutalibacteraceae bacterium | reverse complement strand
AAATTATGAAGCTACATATTTTATCCGAACAGGTGGGCTTAGAGGGCTATTGGATTACCGATATTTTAGACGGTATTGCAAAAGAATCGTTAAAAAAGAACATTACGGTTGTTGATTATCATGGCGGTTCTATTGACCTTTCCCAAGAAGCTCCACGTCCTATAGTGTTAGCAATTGGCTACTCTATGCACTGGATGGAAAAAACCTGTGAAGAATTAAAAGAAAACAATATATTACCTATTTTGGTTAATGCAGATAATGGTCTTATTGCAGAAATGTTAGGTCCGGTTGGTACTGTAAACTTTGGCATACGCCGCGCAGTTTATGACGTGCTTTCTTATCTTATTGCAATTAAGCGCAGTAAGATTGCGTTTTTTGGCGCTCATTTAGACGTTTATTCGGACGACGTTAAAAGCGACGAGTTTTTACGACTTGTAAACTTTTGGGACTTAAACTTAAGCAATCAAGACGTTTACAGAAGCGAAAGCATTGAAAGCTGCTTTGAAAAGCTAAAACCTTTTATAGCAAACTATAATGCAGTTTGCTGTACCTCTGACGCCGCCGCTGCATACTTAATTGAAAAATGTCAGAATATGGGGCTCAGAGTTCCGCAAGACATTGCAATTATAGGCTTTGGCAACGCTAGATTTTCAGAACACTTTACCCCTGCAATTACCACTGTTGAAAATAACTACGTTGAGTTAGGTCGTCAAGCGGTAAAGCTTCATCAACTTTTACAGAAAAACACCGATATTAACGCCGCTTCTATTTCGGTTGACTGTCCGATTATATTCAGGAATTCCACCCCCGGTTCTATTCCTACTAATCACCCGGCTATTGTTAAAAGTGAGGGCAAGGCTCCTTCTTACGAAGCCGACCCCGATTTTATGAGAGCGTTAATGGCGGAAGAATTGCTGAAAAATTGGGACGACATTGATAAAGCGATTGCTTTTGGTCTTGTTAATAATAAAACGGTAGTTTCTATTGCCGAAGGGCTTTATATTTCGGTTTCTGCGGTTAAATACAGAATAAAGAAAATGCTGGTTTGTACCGACCTTAAAACAAAAACCGAACTTGCAAAGCTAATTAAACAATATAATCTGATATAACAAAAAGGAAGAAGTAAAAACTTCTTCCTTTTTTATTCTTGTTTTAAATTTTCTTCGTTAAATTTTATAACGTTTTCACACATAAAACGCCCTACGGTTGATGATGCGGCAGAACGCATTGTAAGCGCGGCATATGCAGAATAAAGCTCTTCTTTGGGTAAATCAACAAACCTTTCGGTTTCTTTTGCGGTTTTTGTTAGCACCGTTTCAAAATGCTCACAAAAGCTATTATAAAGCTCTTCTATGCTACTGGTTTTCAAACCTAAAGTTATCATATCTGAAATAAGCTTTATAGATAAGGTTTGTTTAAGGGTGCATATAACAATTAAATGCGCTAAATGAATTTTAGAATATTTTTTTGCTTTTGGTGCCGGAATAATCTTTAATTTAACATAGTTATTTATTATAGACGGTGTTATAATTTTGCCTTCGTTTAAGGGCATATATAACGACAGATACTTTTCCATAACACTTATTACCTGATCCATATATAATTCAAAATCGGGCAATTCGTTATATCTTGGAAGTTTATATTCTAATGCCGCATCTAAAACAGCTTTAAATTGACTGTGAATAGTTTTGCTATTGTTCATAACCTAACAC
The DNA here is from genome assembly GCA_045580525.1 of Acutalibacteraceae bacterium. Classification (GTDB taxonomy): domain Bacteria; phylum Bacillota; class Clostridia; order Oscillospirales; family Acutalibacteraceae; genus UMGS1279. The sequence continues at coordinate 1,469 of JAZNNZ010000112.1, read as the reverse complement.
CTCGTTATTAAAACTATAACAAAAAAATATTTATTAGTCAATAGTGTTATGATTGTTTTTTGGTTGCGTAAATAAACCCAACAGCAAAACCGTAAGTGCTTCAAAAACGAGCAACAAAACACTAAAAAAGATTGAATATAAAAAATCGGTAATTCCGTAAATGAGTGAAAGAATTACAAGGACTGATGCAAACGGAATTAAAAGCCACTTACCCTTATTATCAAAAAATTTATCGCAGATTTTTCTTATAACATAAAGCGGAGCGGCGGTTTTTATAATTGAGCAAATAAAATAATTTAAATATGAAAAGCCTTCTAATCTTGAAAAGGTTTTACCCATATTTATTACGCTCATGGCGTTCATATAAGGTAATTCAAGACTACTTGCTAGATCCGGACCAAATATGCACAAAATATTCAGCATACATATTAACAGCACAAACAGTCCTAATATAAGCGCTAAAATCCAAATTTTAACCGAGCTTCTTAATCTTTCTGTTTTTACAAAATATATTAACGGTAAAGCCGACAAAAAGCTTTGACTTAAACTTGTAAGAGTAGCCTTAGCAGTTTCAAAGCCATTAAATTCAAGCGGCAAAACCGCCTTAAAATCTAACTGTGTAAAGGATAAAACAAAAAGCACCGTAACACTTAAAAAGACGTATATAAAGCCAATTAATGCAATTTTCAAAATTACCGATTTTTCTTGCAATGCAAGATAATAGCTTAAGGCTATAAAGATTAACGATATTATAATTCTTTCGGTATATGGCATTCTGTAAACCGTTACATAACTTATATAATCTGATGACGCTATAAGCGATACCAAAAAGCAAACCACCGTTAAAAGCGCAAAGCATAGCGGTGTTGTTTTTTTGTGGGTTATTATTTTTGTGTTTGCTTTGCCGCTTAAAAAAGAAAAAGCAATATAAATAATAATACTTATTGCCGCGGCTATTATAATGCCTAAAATGCCACTTTTAATATCAGTGTGCTTTGGAAAATAAATAAGGGTATTTCCCACAATAAAGGTGGCAATTAGAAAGCAACTGTGCCAAAAAAATTCGTTTTTTTTAATCATTGGTTTCTTCCTTTATATTAACAGTAAAATTAATTTCCGCCTTTTTGTAATACTCTTCAAAATCATTTTTAATTTGCTTATATAGTTCGTTGTTATCGTCCTTTATATGCTCTTTTATATAAAATAAATCCAGCATTTGCGTTTTAGAAATTTTTTCAAGCTCTTTTGCCGAAAGTAAAAGGGTGTTTTTATACTCTTTAACATTTATATAATTTTCTTTTGTCTTTATGGTTTGTTCTAAATTTAAATTAATTAACAAAGCACCGTTTTTTATTTCAGTAAATATTTTTGTTTTACTTTTCTTTATTTCTATAAGCAGAGCATTATTGTTTATTTTTAAATTCATTAATCCGCTTTTAAAATTGTTTGAGAGCATTTCAAACAAGACA
>JAZNNZ010000111.1:0-10573 GCA_045580525.1 Acutalibacteraceae bacterium | reverse complement strand
GTTTAATAGTCGAATGTACCGCATAAAACAAAAAAAGGGCAAGAAAAAAGAGAGAAGCCGAAACTTCTCTCAATTCTCTTGCCCTTCGCAATGCTCAGCGTTCCTATAAAACATAACTGTCCTTAGCAACCCTGCTCATTTTGAATCAGTCTTTTTTATTTCATACAAATTATTGCGGCGTTATTTCCGCGCTCACCTTTTGTGGCTCTGTGAGAGTGAAAAATATGCGCGTTACAGTTTGTGCAAAGGTCGGTTACCGTTATATTTTCATCTTTTACCCCCGCGTTTATTAAAATCTGGCGGTTAGCTTCCCATAGGCTTAACTGGTATTTACCGTTTGGTTTTTTATAATAAATTTTGTCAAAATTTAAATAAGAAATTTTATTCAATTCGTTTATAACGGTGTCGTCAACCTCGTAGCAGTCTTTGCAAATGCTGGGAGCTATTATTACCTTAATATCTTTTGGGGCAGAGCCAAAATGCTCTGTCATTTTATTAACCGTTTTTTTGCCGATTTCTAAAACGGTGCCCTTCCACCCTGCGTGAGAAGCGGCAATTACTTTTTTAACGTTATCATAAAAAAGTAGCGGCACACAGTCAGCAAATTGGGTTACAAGCCCCACGCCCTTTATATTGGTTATAAGCCCGTCAATATCGTTATAATCCCTTTCTTTTACAATGCCTTTACCAATATCGTCCTCATTTATTACCTTTATGTTATCGGTATGTGTCTGGTGTGAAAGGGTAAGCTTTTGGTAATCAATGCCTAATGTGGAGGCAACGCGCTTATAGTTTTCTAAAACGTTTTTTTCGTCGTCGCCATTAGAAAAGGACATATTAAGGGTGCTGTAACGACCTTTACTTGCGCCGCCCATACGGGTAGTAAAGCAGGCGGCAACCTCATCGGTTAATTCAGAAAAAGAAATTAACATTACACCCTCATTATTTAAAATTGTGTGCTTTGTATTTAGCATAAAACAGCAATCCCTCCACCACTATCGTGGTCCCCCTCCCTTTAGGCAAGGGAGGTTAATATGACTGATATAACTATTTTATCATAACCCCACCTGTTTTACAACCAAAGTAAAAAAATCTTTTGAATATGATTTTTGCCACAGCTTTTTGCCAATACTTATTTTGTGAAGAAAAAATAAGGGGGAGCTTTTTTGCAATATAACAAAGTAAGTATTTGTGGTGTAGATACAAGCAAACTAACCGTTTTAAAAGAGAAAGAAAAAATAGAGCTTTTAAAATTAAGCCAAGGTGGAGATGAACTTGCCCGTGATAAATTAATTAACGGAAATTTGCGTCTTGTGCTCTCTGTGGTGCAACGTTTTTTAAACCGCGGCGAAACGCCCGACGATCTTTTTCAGGTTGGTTGTATTGGTTTAATTAAAGCTATTGATAATTTTGATATAAATCAGAACGTGCGGTTTTCAACCTATGCAGTTCCCATGATAATCGGTGAAATCCGCCGCTTTTTAAGAGATAACAGTATGGTAAGAATAAGCCGCTCAATTAAAGATATGGCCTATCACGCTATGAAGGCCAAAGAAAAGCTAATGGCAGAAAACAAAGCAGAGCCTACCGTAACCGAAATTGCAGAATATTTAAAGGCCGACCGCATAGACGTGGTAATTGCATTAGAAAGCATAACCGCGCCAATGAGTATTTACGAGCCGGTTTTTTCAGATAATGGCGATAGCTTATATGTGCTTGACCAGCTGGGAGACCGCAACGAAGAAGGAAACTGGCTTGACGAAATATCACTTAAGGAAATTTTAAAATCTTTAAACGAACGCGAAAAAACCATTGTGCAGTTGCGCTTTTACGAAGGTAAAACTCAAATGGAGGTTTCAAAAATAATCGGCATATCGCAAGCGCAGGTCTCCCGCCTCGAAAAAGGTGTAATAGATAAAATAAAAGCATAAGTATTGACTTTTGTAAAAACTTGCTACAAAATATAAATATAGTCAACATGCAAAATGTTGTTGGGCAATTGGAGCCCAGGGATATTTTTTGTTGACTTTTTATTTTCACACAAAAAAAGAAGGTTCGTTGAACCTTCTTTTTGTTTTATTTATTTTGGCTTATCTTCTTTTAAAACCGCGTTTTTGTCTTGGTTTTTCGTCTTCGCCATTGTCTTCAACGGTTAAGCCTTCAACCTCAACTAAAGCATCTCTGCGAGAAAGATTAATTCTGCCTTGGTCATCAATTTCAGTAACCTTAACAATTACTTCGTCACCAACAGTTACAGCATCTTCAACCTTTTCAACACGCTTAACGTCTAATTTTGAAATGTGAACAAGGCCTTCTTTACCGGGAGCAATTTCAACAAATGCGCCAAAGTTCATAAGTCTTGTAACCTTACCGCGATAAATTGCGCCAACTTCGGGGTCAAGAGCAATTGTTTCAACAATCATAAGTGCTCTTTTTGCATCGTCAATATCGATAGCCTGAATAAATACCTTACCGTCATCATCAATATCAATTTTGCAGTTGCAGTCAGCTTGAATCTTTTGAATAACCTTACCGCCGGAACCAATAACTTCACGAATCTTATCGGGATGAATCTTGGTGGAAAGCATTTTGGGAGCATATTTAGAAAGCTCTTTGCGTGGTTCTGGAATAGCCTTTAACATAATTTCATCTAAAATGTATAGACGTGCTTTATATGTTTTTTCTAAAGCTTCTTTAATAATTTCGGGTGTTAAACCGTGAATTTTAAGGTCCATTTGAATTGCTGTAATACCCTTATGAGTACCTGCAACCTTAAAGTCCATATCGCCAAAGAAGTCTTCAAGTCCTTGAATATCAACCATTGTCATAAAACGGTCACCTTCGGTAACTAAACCGCAAGAAATACCTGCAACAGGAGCTTTAATGGGAACACCTGCATCCATAAGTGCTAAGGTAGAACCGCAGATTGAACCTTGAGAAGTAGAACCGTTAGAAGATAGAACTTCAGAAACTAAACGTAAAGAATATGGGAATTCTTCTTCAGAAGGAATAACCGGTACTAATGCTCTTTCTGCTAATGCACCGTGACCAATTTCACGTCTGCCGGGACCGCGTGAAGGGCGGGTTTCACCAACTGAATATGAAGGCATATTGTAGTGGTGCATATAACGCTTGGTTTCTTCGCTGTCAATACCGTCAAGTAATTGGCTGTCACGAATTGCACCTAAGGTTGCAATTGTTAAAACCTGTGTTTGACCACGACCGAATAAGCCGCTACCGTGAACACGGGGAAGTAAGCCAACCTCGCTATATAGCGGACGGATTTCATCAATGCCACGACCGTCTACACGTTTGTTTTCATCTAATAACCAACGACGAACGATAAACTTTTGAAGCTTATACATACATTCATCAATTTGGCCTTCTTTTTCAGGATACTTTTCATCTAAAGCTGCATGAACTCTGTCATAAATGGGTAGAAGTCTTTCGTCTCTAACCTTTTTATCATCGGTGTCAAGAGCTACCTTAACGTCGTCAATAGCTAATGCTTTTACTTCTTCAAACATTTCTTCCGGTGGAGTGGTGCTTTCGTAAGTAAATTTAGCTTTACCAATTTCTTTAACAATGTCGTTAATAAAGCTTACAACCTTTTGGTTTTCAGCGTGGCCCTTCATAATACCGTCAAACATTGTTTCGTTATCAACTTCGTTAGCACCTGCTTCAATCATAGCAACTAAATCAGAAGTTGAAGCAACGGTTACCTGCATATCACTTTTTGCAGCTTCTTCTGCATTGGGGTTTAAAACAATTTTACCGTCAACTAAACCAACAGATACGCTGGAAACGGGACCGTCCCAAGGGATATCTGAAATAGAAAGTGCGGTACTTGCTGCAATTAAACCTGTAATTTCAGGTGAGCAGTCAGGGTCGGTTGACATTACTGTACAAACAACAGAAACGTCATTTCTCATGTCTTTTGGGAACAAGGGACGAATAGGTCTGTCAATTACACGAGAAGCTAAAATTGCTTTATCGGTAGGTTTGCCTTCACGACGTGTAAAAGAGCCGGGAATTTTACCAACTGAATAAAGTTTTTCTTCAAAATCAACAGAAAGGGGTAAAAAGTCAATACCATCTCTGGGTTTTGCACTTGCTGTTACTGCGCAGAAAACTGCGGTTTCACCGTAACGAACTAAAACTGCGCCATTTGCTAAAGGTGCCATTTTACCGGTTTCAACAGTTAAGGTTCTGCCGGCAAATTCTGTAGTAAATACTTTAAAATTTTCGTACATTTTTCTTTCCTCCATTTTATTTATTTAAACGGATTATGGAGATTAAACTATAAATCCAACGTTTAAAACTTAACCGCTCGATTCACAGCTTAAACGCCACATTCCGTATTTTACACACAAACCGGCAAACCGAAGAAACTTCGGTCTGCCGGAAGGGTTTACTATTTTCTGATGCCTAAACGTGCAATAATGCTTCTGTATCTTTCGATATCAATCTTTTGTAGGTATGCTAAAAGGTTACGTCTGTGACCAACCATTTTAAGTAGGCCTCTGCGGCTGTGATGGTCGTTTTTATGAACCTTTAGGTGCTCGGTTAAATCGTTAATTCTTTTAGTTAGTAGAGCGATTTGAACTTCAGCAGAACCTGTGTCACCATCGTGAGTTTTGTACTCAGCGATAATAGCATCTTTTTGATCCTTTAATAACATCGTATTTTCTCCTTTTCTATTATTCTAATCCATATTCCGAGCAGCACGATAAGGAGTTATCTTTACCCCCAGAATGCGGACGCTTAAGTAGTATAACACAAAAAACATAAAAAGTAAAGTTTTTTATTAAAATATTTTTAATTTGACTTTATATTAGATTTATTATATTATTAAAATATATAAAAATTAGAATATGGGGGTATGCGATATGAAAAAGGCGGTTGCATTATTTTTATGCTTAATAATTGCTTTAATCTGTGGTGTACCTTCTTTTGCTTATGAAACCCCAGGCGAAGACACCGACGTGGACGTTTTTGATCCTATGGAAAACCTGCCCGAAGGTGACATTGATATGGGCGAACTTGAAATGGAAACCTATGAAGTTGCAGATTTACAGGGCCTTTATAAAACAGAAGGGCGTACACATTATAAAGAAGGTATGCCATCTTTAGCATACACCGCGTCTTCTTTTGAATTTAATGCATACTGTGAAGGTGATATTTATGTTACCTTTAATATACCCAAAATTAATTCTTCGGTTGGTAACGGTACATATTTAACGGTTTATATTGACGGTGTAAGACAAAGCCGCGCTGTAGGACACCTGAATTATGCAGGTGAAGAAACCGCGGTTATTGCAACCAATCTTTCTTCGGGTAACCATAATATTAAAATTGTCCGCTCAACCGAGCTTGAGCCTTCACTTGTGTACGTACAGTCAATTTCTCTATGCGGTAAGTTTTTAGATGCGCCTAAAGACAAAGACTTGCTTATTGAATTTGTTGGCGGCGCTACCCTTACGGGACAAAGAATTTTATATGATAAAGAAATTGCAATGTATGATGCTACCGCGGCAATTTATCAGGACGGTACAGAAGCCTTTGCATATAAAGCCGCAAACATCTTAAATGCAGATATAAGCGTGGTGGCACGTCAGGGTATTGGCGCTACAACCGGTTGGCAAAAGGTGTCAATGATAGATGCTTATAACTATACCATGCACGCGGCAAACAACACGTTGTTGTATGATTTTAAAAAGCAACCGGATATTATTGTTTTAGAACTCGGTGCTGCAGATTACGACGTTTTAAAATGGAATAGCACCACCAAAACAGAAACTGAAATAATTCAAGGCTTTTATGATATGCTTTCGCTTATAAGAGCAAAAAATCCAAATGCATATATTGTTTGGACCTACGGTTATAACGATACCGTTTTAAAGGACGTAATACCTACAGTAATTTCTGAAAGCGGTGGCGCAGAAAAGGGCCTTTACGCTTGTAAACTTACCTTTAATAATGCGGGACCAAACGGTTTGCCAAGTTTACAAAGCCACACTACTGCCGCAAATGAGCTTGTAGAATTTATTGAAAATCAAAAGCTTAATTTACCTAAGGCGCCAATAGTTACCTTTAACCCTTATAGTAGCGGCATTTACCCAGAAAGCCCTGTGATTACACTTTCTGCACAAGATAAATTAACCGCAAAAACCTACTATAAGCTTTATAAAACGGGTGAAACGGTACCGGCTGACTTTACTGAATACACCACACCGCTGACCGTATCGAGCGATGGTGAATACACCCTTATTGTAGCGGCGGCAAATAGTGGCGGCAATATGGGCATTTCAAAAAGCTATACCTTTACATATCAAGAAGGTTATAAAGATTACGTGGTTGGCGATGCCAACGACGATGGCCAAATAACAATTAAAGATTTAACCGCAATAAAAAGATATTTGGCCAACTGGGACGTAGCGGTGGTTGAAAAGGCCTGCGATACAAACGGAGACGGTAAAATATCAATTAAGGACGTAACACATTTAGCAAGATATTTAGCCGATTGGGATGGAATAGTACTAGGATAATGAAATATAGCATTTTAAAAAACAAAAACAATATTAAATTTATAGGCAGAACCTCGTTTGAAAAGGACGGGGCTTTTGTTTATTATTCTGCCGCAGGAATTGACTTTAACGCCGAAGTTTTGGGTGATATTATTGTTAGCCTTAAAGCCGAGCGTATAGATTATTCTAAAAGCGGCGGCATATACTTTAAGGTGTTTATAAATGATAAATTCGTTAAAAAAATTCATATTACAAACGAGAAAGAAAACGAGTTTGTTTTAGCTGAAAACCTTAACGGTAAATACAATATAAAGCTAATTCGTGATAGTGAGTTTGTTTATGGTTCGGTTAAAATTTTTGAATTAAGTTTTAACGGTTCGTTTTTACAAAAACCAAAAGATAAAGATTTATATATTGAATTTATAGGAGATAGCATTACCTGTGGTTATGGACTACTGTATAAGGGCCAAAAAACAATAACCAATAATAAGCCTAGCATTTCTTCGGCAACTTGTGGGTATGCATATAAAACCGCAAAAGCCTTAAAGGCTGATTATAGCTTGATTTCTCAAAGCGGCATTGGCGTTTACGTTGGTTACGTGCGTGAATATAATATGTGCGAAATTTACCCTTACGTTTGCAAACGCTACGGTGAAGAAACCTATAATTTTGAAAGAAAACCCGATATTGTTGTAATAAATCTTGGCACTAACGACGTTGGCGCTAATGATGACATTGACCACAAACCCCTATCTGAAATACAAGAAGGCTTTATCAAATTTTTGAAAACAATAAAAAAGCATAACCCAACTTCAAAAATCGTGTGGTGTTACGGTATGATGCGTAACGAATATAACGATATTATTAAAAAAGCGGTTGCGGCACTAGGCGGCAAAGAAGAAAACCTTTACACCTTCCATTTACCAAGAAATAATGAGGGTTTTCGTTGGCACCCAAGTGTTAAGGGCCAAACAAACGCCGCAAAGGCGCTAAGCAAATATTTGAAAACGATATAAATAATAAAGCGGTAGAGATTTGCTCTACCGCTTTTGTTATTATTTACGATTCAAATTTGTAACAGGTCTCCCACACGTATGTGATATGCCCTACGAATTTCTTTGGGAATGACAATACGACCAAGGTCGTCTATTCTACGAACTATTCCTGTAGCTTTCATATATAAGAACCTCACCCATTTGCAAAATCATAGATTTTGAATGGGTATCCGAGAACCTTGCCACGCTTCGCGTGTAAAAAAACTCCTTTGCCTAATTGATAACACTGTTATTATCTGTAAGCATTGGAGTTTTATACTTTTATTATCTCAAAGAATCAACATAAACACTTAAAAGTTTTAATGCGGTTTCTTTTTCGTTATTTGAACAATCCTTAATTGTTTCTGCTATATCCTGTTCAGTTATTTCAATAATATTATCTGATACTAAAATATCGTTTGGTGTAATATTTAATGCACCACAAATTTTTAGCAACGAATCGACACGCATTGTAACACTGCCGCGCTCAATATCAGCATAAGTGCGGTCAGAAAGTTCTGCTTTTTCTGCAACCTCTGCTTGAGTTAATCCTTTATTTTTTCTAATTTTATAAAGATTATTTCCTATCGTACTTAAATCAAAAACAAGCATTATAGTTCCCCCTATACATCCGTATATAAGAATTATACTTCCCAAATTGCTTGACAAATAGGAACTAAACATGTATAATTATAGGCAAATAAATTCCTATGATGGAGGTTCATTATGAAATATTGTACTAACTGCGGCGAAAGAACATCAGCGAAGAAAATTTGTGACAGTTGTGGAGTAAAAATGTACTCTACACATAACTTTTGTCGTTGGTGTGGAAACGCACTTGAAACAAATGCAAAAAAATGTCTTGTTTGTGGAGAAAAATCTAAAAAAGATTTTATATTAATCCCTATATTGTGTTATATTCTAGGTATTGCTCTTATCATAGGCGGATTGTGTGTAGCCAATGACTTTGCGCTTTCAGGAATAGCACTAGCCTTGTTTGGTCTTTTCTTATTACCTGTAATAAAAAAACTTGTTCGTATTATTTCAGGCAAAAAGAAAGTTCTATTTAAAACTTTCAATATACTGCGTTTAGCACTTGCAGCCATTTTTTTTGTAATTTATGTTTCCGCTATACCTGCAGATTATGAACCACCTGTTAAAGAAAATAAACCAACTAATTCAAGCGTTAGCGCGGCTATCACCTCTCAAAGCGAAGCTATTAAAGCGGCAGATAAGTATATATCACAAAACGAAACTTACATTAATCAACAGATTGCTTCAAAATTAGGATTTGTCACATTTTACACTCCTAAATATGGTGGAAAAGATGCCGCTGAACACCACAACTACTGGAATATCACCTATTATGGTAATATGACTGGCTATATTGATAAATATCAAACAGATATTGAAAATTACAAATTTACCATTATTTTAACCGTTAAACAAGATGGCGATATTTCTATTCATGTTTATAAAGACTGATACATAGCAACAGCGAGGTGAAATCACCTCGCTTGTTTTTTATATCGCTTCAAAATACTATGTACTGCAATCGCAAATTTTTCTTCAAGTGTCAATGTGGTATCCAGCGGGTCTCCCTCACGAATATACATTATAGAAAATCACAATGATGATATAAATAGAAAAGCACCGATTTTATCGGTGCTTTTTATTATTTATTTTACAGCGGCTAAAAGCTCATCTACCTTATCGGTCTTTTCCCAAGGTAGATCAAGATCGTCTCTGCCAAAATGTCCGTATGCGGCGGTTTGTTTATAAATTGGTCTTAATAAATCAAGATTTTTAATAATGGCTGTGGGGCGCATATCAAAAACTTTGTTAACCGCTTTGTCTAAAATTCTATCGTCAACCTTACCTGTACCAAAGGTGTTAACACATAAAGACACCGGCTTTGCAACGCCAATGGCGTATGCCACTTGAACCTCTGCTTTTTTGGCTAACTTTGCGGCAACAATATTTTTTGCAATATAACGTGCGGCATATGCGGCTGAACGGTCAACCTTACTTGGATCCTTGCCCGAAAAAGCACCGCCACCATGCTTTGCGTGACCGCCATATGTATCAACAATAATCTTTCTGCCTGTTAGTCCCGTGTCGCCCTTCGGACCGCCAATTACAAAACGACCTGTTGGGTTAATATAAATTTTTGTGTTTTCATCACATAAATGACCTGCAACCGGTAAAATAACCTCGGTTAAAATATCGGCGCGTAATTCTTCTATATCAACAGAAGCTAAATGTTGGCTGGATACTACAATAGCGTCAATTCTTTTAATTTCGTCACCGTCATATTCAACCGTTACTTGTGTTTTACCGTCAGCGCAAAGGTAGGGTAAAATACCCTTCTTTCTAACCTCGGTTAAACGAAGCGCCATTTTGTTGGCAAGGGATGCAGAAAGTGGCATCAATTCTTCTGTTTCGTCACAAGCGTAGCCAAACATCATACCCTGGTCACCTGCACCGTTAAGACTGAATTCGTCTAGGTCGTTATCTTTATTTTCTAAAGAGTTGTTAACGCCAAGCGCAATATCTGCCGACTGTTCATCTAAACGAACAACCACTTCGCAGGTGTTTCCGTCAAAACCATATTTAATGTCGTTATAACCAATTTCGCAAACGGTATCACGAACAATTTTTTCAACGTCAATTTTTGCGCTTGTTGTAATTTCACCCATAACGTTCACAATGCCTGTGGTGCAAAAGCTTTCACATGCAACGTGTGCATTTTTATCTTGTGCTAAAATTGCATCTAAAACCGCGTCAGAAATATTATCACATATTTTATCGGGATGTCCCTCTGTTACTGCTTCAGAAGTAAAAAGCATAATTCATTCCTCCATAAAAATAATAAAACCGCCATTTTGATGACGGTATAAAAACCTCATCTTTCGGATAATCCGCAGGATTTGGCACCTTAAAATAATTCAGGTTGCCGGGCTTCACAGGAAGTCGGATCGTAGCCATGTCGTTCTGTGAGCCAAGGAGTTG
>JAZNNZ010000110.1:0-8602 GCA_045580525.1 Acutalibacteraceae bacterium | reverse complement strand
ATAAAAAAGCACCTACAAAACTGTAGGTGCTTTAAATTTAATCTATTGGATAGGTTTCAGAATTAAAGCTATAATATAGCAAATAAATCGCATCTCTATCGTTAATTATGCCATCCTTATTATAATCGCAATTAGCATTTATAGGGTATTTTTCGGGCAAGAAGGTATGGAATAACAAATATTTTGCATCTTTGTCATTTACTATGCCATCGTCGTTCAAATCACCTAAAACATACTGTTGGCGATTACAATTTGTGCAAATTCCTTCTTCACTATAGGCGTGTGGTGGTTTTCTTTTTTGCTGACATAAATTACATTCGTCATCACAAACACTATCATACGTATGTGAGTCGGGCACTATAGAACCTTCTCTTGTTTCAGAATGCTCTATATCATTAAAGCATATTCTCGCTTCTATTGACGGATTTATGCAATTACCCGGTAAATTCTCAACCCAATCACTAAAATTGTGATTGTGGAGATCTATTTCGCCTTCTCTTGTTTCTGTATGATTTGAATTGTTTAAGCACACTCTATATTCAATTGCTGCATCGGTACAAGTACCCGGTTTGCTTACTTTCCATTCACCAAAGTTGTGGGCATCAGCTATTATGCCAATTACGTCGGTTTGAACGTGTGTTGCATCATTTAAGCAAACTCTTTGCTTTTCACCGGCATCGGAGCAATTAGCTTCGCGTATTACTTCCCATTCACCAAAGTTGTGAGCATCGGCTATTATGTCAATCACGTCGGTTTGAACGTGTGTTGCATCATTTAAGCAAACTCTTTGCTTTTCACCGGCATTGGAGCAATTAGCTTCGCGTATTACTTCCCATTCACCAAAGTTGTGTGGAGCAATTCTAATTTCACCACACGCATTGCAATCTGCATCGCATTCGTTATCATATGAGTGTTCACAAACAGCATCACCAAATTCAACGATCCAACCATTTTTCATTTGTGGAGTATCATTGTATTGACCAATGATACCATAAACCTTAATTTTATCGCCTGCCACTGGTTTGGTTGTTAATCCATCGTAACGAACTGAACCATCTTCGTTATATGAACCATAAATATATAACGTGCTACCATTATCATCGGTAATGTGCATGTTACCATAAGTTGTGTTGTTGACTTCAGTAATTGTACCTATAACATAGTACTTAACATCTGTATAGGTATTGTATGCTTTAGAAGTGCCAAGCGCAATGGCTTCTGTAATTGTTAATGTGCTGTCTGCTGCCGGATCTTGTGTTGCAGGAGGAGTTACTGGAGTATCGGGTGTGTCTGGAGTGTCAGGAGTTTCGGGAGTAGTTGTAGTTCCTGCCCAGTAAATATATTTGCTAGAGTTTTCAACTTTTGCAGTTAGATATTTCTTGTTAGAACCATCTAAAATATAGAACTTGTAACCACCTGTTGCTGCTTCTGCATAAACGTCAACAGCTTGAGAAGCAGTTTCAGTTGTAGAGATGTATTTGTTTTGATCGTTTGTAGCAGTGCCTAAAGCATAAACCTTCTTGCCGGCTGTCTTTTGATCAAAGTAAATTCTGTATGCAGTATTTGCTACAGGAGCAGAAACGCTTGTAGTAGAACCACTTGTTACTAATACTGCAGGGAACTGTGTAACACCTGTGGTTTCAGGAGTTAAGTATGTGCCGTAACCAGCAAGTGATAAGGTTGTAAATGTTGAGTATGAACCAAAGAAATATTTTTCGTTATTAAAGGTTGCGTACCAAGCCTTAACACTATCATCATAGGTCCAAACGGTACCATCTGTTATAGTAGGTGTTTCAGGTGTTTCAGGTTTAACTTCAGCTGCTTGTTCAGCTGCTGCTTTGTCAACTAATTGGATCGGGAATTGAGTTTTGCCGGTGTTTTCAGCAGTGATATAGCTTGCATCTGATAGAGAAGCTGTTTCATATATACCGTATGTACCAATTACATATTCTTTACCGGAAATGGTTGTGAACCAAGCATTAGCAGTTGTGTTGTAATAGAATACCGAGCCGTTTTCTTCCCAATTTAAGAACTTCATAATTCTTTCTGAACCATCATCCAAAAACGAAGATTCGGTTTTTGCCAATAGGTATTTCTTAACGTAATCAATTATTGTATAAAATTTATAACCTTCGGCATCTGGTTCCACATAAACGTCAACTGCTTCAATAGCTTTTGTGGTAGTTTCTATGAATTTACCTGCATTGTTTTGAGTTGTGCCTTTTAGGTATAATAGCTTGCCAATGTCGTTTTGAGCCATAAAAAATTTATATGCCCTACCGGTTTCGGGGGTAGTAATGGCCTCAAATTCCGGTATTGTATCTTCAGTATCTACACCCGTACCGTTATGAGCAATAAGCGTTGGTTGCTCCATTTGAACATTTGTGCTTGTTACATTGCCTTCGTCATCTTTAAATGCATACTTACAAATTGGGCCCTTTGCAATAACGGTGTTGCCAACTTCTAGTTTGTCAGCGCCATCGCCTTTTAAGCGGAATAATTGGACGGGCTTATCGGTCATGCCGGCGACAACAATTGTAACGGTAACGTTACCGTATTGTTGGCTGTAGGGAGTATCAATAGAAATAATTTCACCGGCTAAAGTATAACTATAACCACCATTTAAATATTTTCCTGCATGTAAATTATATGCGGCTGTTACAATACTGGCATAATTATCTGTAACCGTTGAGGCTAAATAATTAATTGGCAACAATGCCATAACCATAATAATTGAAAGTAAAATTGACAATGCTTTTTTCATACCTATACTCCTTAATTTGTAAGTTTAAATTACATTTAATAAGTTTAATAAATTCATTCTACCATAAAAGATAAATTATTACAATATTTATTAACTAATAAATTACATATTAAATCCACATCAAAAAGCCTTTAATTGCTTGACAAACGCTGGTTTTTTTAGTAAAATTGTAAGGTATATTAAAATGAGTTTTAGGGGGAATTTGGGCTTTATGAAAAACTCTGAAAAAAGTATGGAAACTATTGTTGCTCTTGCTAAAGGCAGGGGCTATGTATATGCCGGTAGTGAAATTTATGGAGGACTAAGCAATACTTGGGATTACGGTCCATTAGGTGTTGAATTTAAAAACAACATTAAAAAGGCTTGGTGGAAAAAATTTGTTCAGGAAAGCAAATATAACGTTGGTCTTGACTGCGCAATTTTAATGAACCCACAGGTTTGGGTAGCTTCCGGTCACGTTGGCGGTTTTTCTGATCCGCTTATGGACTGCAAACAATGTAAAACCAGACACCGCGCAGATAAATTATTAGAAGATCTTGGCGTTAACCCTGCTGGCTGGTCTGACCAAAAGATGATGGACTACATTAAAGAAAACAACGTTGCTTGTCCTGATTGCGGCGGTCACGATTTTACCGATATCAGAAAATTTAACCTAATGTTTAAAACCTTCCAGGGCGTAACAGAAGATGCTAAAAACGAAATTTATCTTCGTCCTGAAACTGCACAGGGTATTTTTGTTAACTTCCAGAACGTTGCAAGAACAACCCGTAAAAAAGTTCCCTTTGGTATTTGCCAAATTGGTAAGAGCTTCCGTAACGAAATTACACCCGGTAACTTTATTTTCCGTACTCGTGAATTTGAACAGATGGAAATGGAATTCTTCTGCAAACCCGGTACTGATTTAGAGTGGTTCAGCTATTGGAAAGACTACTGCCACAAGTGGTTATTATCTTTAGGTATAAAGCCGGAAAATCTTCGTTTACGCGATCACGAAAAGGAAGAGCTTTCTCACTACTCTAACGCTACAACCGACTTTGAATTTTTATTCCCATTTGGTTGGGGTGAATTATGGGGTATTGCTGACAGAACAGACTTTGACCTTAATGCTCACATTAAACAAAGTGGTAAATCTTTAGAATATTTCGACCCCGAAACCAATGAAAAGTACGTTCCTTACGTAATTGAACCATCTTTAGGTGTTGAAAGAGCATTACTTGCCCTACTTTGCGAAGCATATGATGAAGAAGTTGACGAAAAAGGCGAAAAGCGTGTAGTATTACGCTTACACCCTGCACTAGCACCTATGAAGGCGGCTGTTTTACCACTTTCTAAAAAGTTAAACGAAGGTGCTGGTAAGGTATTCGAACAACTTGCAAAAGAATTCAATATTGATTACGATGATGCAGGTAGCATTGGTAAACGCTATCGCAGACAAGATGAAATTGGTACTCCTTACTGCATTACCTACGACTTTGAAAGTGAAGAAGACGGTTGCGTTACAGTAAGAGACAGAGATACCATGGAACAGGTTCGTATAAAAATAGAAGAATTAAACAGCTTCTTAGCTGAAAAATTAGAGTTTTAATACTTGCAAAAACAAAAAATAAATAGTATAATATAAAAAATGTGATGACAAAGAAAAGTAGCGATTTATCCTTTTTTTCAGAGAGAACGGTTTATTAGCTGAAAGACCGTTTAAAAAAGCATTTCGTGAAGTTCCCTTTCGAGCAGCACCGCTGAACGATTATTTCTATTAGGTGGTGACGGGTAAGTTCCGTTACAAACTTTAAAAGTGTCCGTTTTAAATAAACGGAAATTTGGGTGGTACCGCGGAGTATAACGCTTCGTCCCTTTTCTTTGGGGCGAAGCGTTTTTGTTTGCCCTTTTAAAAAAAAGAAAAAACCTAGAAAGGATATTTTTATAATGAAGGAAAAATTAGAGCTTATAAAGGTTGAGGCCCAAAAAGCAATAGAAGCCGCTGCTTCTTTAAAAGAACTTGAAGAAATTAAGGTTCGCTTTTTAGGTAAAAAGGGAGAGCTTACCTCTATTCTTAAAATGATGGGTGGGCTAACTCCTGAAGAACGTCCCATTATGGGCCAAAAGGCAAATGAAGTACGTTCTTTTATTGAAAACGCGTTAGAAAGCACCGTTACAATTGTAAAAGAAAAAGAGCTTGAAGAAAGATTAAAGCAAGAAGCTATTGACGTTACAATGGACGGTAAAACTAAAAATTTAGGTAAGGTACATCCTTTAACCGCTACATTAGAGGGCTTAGAAAAAATATTTGTAAGCCTAGGCTTTACCGTGGTTGAAGGTCCCGAAGTTGAAACCGATTATTACAACTTTGAAGCGCTGAACGTGCCAAAGGATCACCCTGCACGTGATATGCAGGACACCTTCTATTTAGGTGAAAATCTTTTGCTTAGAACACAGACGTCTGCAGCGCAAATAAGAACAATGGAAAAACTAAAACCACCGATCAGAATAATCTGCCCCGGTCGTGTATATAGAAGTGACGACGTTGACGCAACCCATTCACCCGTATTCCATCAGGTTGAAGGTCTTGTTGTTGATAAAAACATTACTATGTGCGATCTTAAGGGTACTTTAGAAACCATGGTGCACGAAATTTACGGTAAAGATACAAAGGTTAAATTCCGTCCTTCCTTCTTCCCCTTTACAGAACCCAGCGTTGAGGTTGACGTTTCTTGCCCTGAATGCGGTGGTAAGGGTTGCCGCGTATGTAAAGGTGCCGGTTGGATTGAAATACTAGGTGCCGGTATGGTTCACCCAAGAGTTTTATCTGCTTGTGGCATTGTTCCCGAAGAATATTCAGGCTTTGCTTTTGGTATAGGACTTGACAGACTAACTACCACAAGACATAAAATTAGCGATATCAGACTTTTATTTGAAAACGACATTCGTTTTCTAAAACAATTTTAATAAGGAGGGGTAAAAATGAAAACTTCATATAACTTTTTAAAACGCTACGTTGATATTGACGTTGAACCACAAGTGCTATGCGATAAAATGGTTATGGCCGGTTTTGAGGTTGAAGAAATTATTGATACCTCTCTTACAATGAATAACGTTGTTGTAGGTAAAATTACCGACATTAAAAAACACGAAGACTCCGACCACCTACAAATTTGTCAGGTTAACGTTGGAAATGAGACGGTACAAATCGTAACGGGAGCTAGTAACGTTTTTGTTGGCGCTACCGTTCCTGTAGCATTAGATAATTCGCTTTTACCTAACGGTACAAAGATTAAAAAGGGTAAGCTTCGCGGAGTTGAGAGTCTTGGTATGATGTGCTCCGGTGAAGAACTGAACCTAAAAGAAGAAGACTTTAAGGGCGCAGGCGTTTACGGTATTTTAATTATGGATGATAAGTATGAAGCCGGTACCGATATGCGCGAAATTTTAGGACTTAACGACTTTATTATTGATTTTAAAATTACCGCAAACCGCCCCGATTGCAACAGCATTATCGGTATTGCGCGCGAAGCCGCTGCGGTATTAAACAAAGAATTTAAACTACCCGCTACAGAATATAAAACAACAAATGATAAACTGGAAAACTATATTTCTGTAGAAAACAAAAACTACGAGCTTTGCCCAAGATATATGGGTAAAATTGTTACCAACATTCGTATAGCAGAAAGCCCCGAATGGCTAAAGGTTGCTATAAAGGCAAGTGGTATGAGACCCATTAATAACATTGTTGATATTACAAACTTTGTTATGCTTGAAACAGGTCAGCCAATGCACGCATTCGATTTAAGAGAGCTTGAAGATAACAAAATTATCGTCAGAAACGCTAGAAACGACGAAACTCTAACCTTGCTTGATGGCAAAGAAGCTAAGCTAAACGAAGAAATGCTTGTTATTGCCGACGGTCAAAAACCTTCTTGTCTTGCAGGTATTATGGGTGGTGAAGACAGCGGTATTAAGGACGATACAAAGGCTGTTTTCTTTGAAAGCGCTAAATTTAAGAGAGACTCTGTTCGTCGTACAGCAAAGGCTGTGGGTGTTAGAACCGAAAGTAGCTCTCGTTACGAAAAAGGTACCGATATTTACAACGTTGAATATGCTATGAACCGCGCATTATCTTTAATTTACGAATTAAATGCAGGTGATATTGCAGAAGGTACTGTAGATTTAAACGAAGGTCTACCCGCCTTAAGAACACTTAGAACAAGTGTAAACAAAATCAACGCGCTATTAGGTCTTGAAATTAAAGGCGAAAAAATGTGCGAAATTTTAAATAGTTTACTTATTGAAACCACACTAGAGGGTGACACCTTAACCTCTAAAATTCCATCATTTAGAGATGATATTGAATTTACCGCAGATATTGCAGAAGAGGTTATGCGCTTATATGGTTACGACCACATTGTTGGTACAGCACTTCGCGGTGACGCTATGATGGGTGGCAAAGGCGTAAAATTAAGTTTACAAACAGAACTTAGAAAATTACTTACCGCATTAGGCCTTTACGAAATTTACACCTATTCCTTTATTGCTAAAGGTGAAACCGCAAAGCTAGGTTTAAATGAAGATAATCTTGTTACCATCTTAAACCCACTTGGCGAAGAATATAGCGTAATGCGTACTCAACTTATCAGCAGTATGTTAAACGTTCTTTCTACCAATATTAACCACGGCGCCGCAAACGGTTCATTCTTTGAAATTTCAAAACGCTTTATTGCAAAAGCTATGCCTTTAACCGAACAACCCGATGAAAAAACCACACTTTCTATTGGTATGTTTGGTGAACAAGAAGACTTCTTTACACTTAAAGGTGTTGTTGAAGCAGTTTTAAAGGCTTTGGGCATAAACGACGCAGAGTTTGAGGCAGAAGAGCTTCCTATATATTTACACCCCGGTCGTGCGGCAACAGTAAAATATAATGGTGAACTACTTGCAGTTTTAGGTGAAGTTCATCCTAAAACCGCAGAAAAATTTGACGTAGCAAAAAAATGCTACGTTGCAGAAATTTACGTTGATAAATTAGAAAACAACGAAAAAACCTTAACCATTTATAAGCCGCTACCCAAGTTCCCCGCTGTTTCTCGTGACTTGGCACTTATATGCGATGCTTCACTTCCTGTTGGCAAAATGAATGCCGCAATTAAACGCGGCGGCGGAAAGCTGCTTGAAAGCGTTAAGCTATTTGACGTTTACCAAGGTAGCCAAATTGAAGAAGGCAAAAAGAGTGTTGCTTATAACTTTACTTTAAGAAGTGAAAACGAAACTCTAACAGATGAGCAAATCGAACGCACCGTTAATAAAATTCTAAAAGAATTAAAACAAATCGGCGCAGAGCTTAGAATGTAGCTACAAAAAAAGGAACCCCTATGGGTTCCTTTTTATTTATTTAGATTATTATAATATTCATCCATAACTTTTAGACGCTCTCTGACAAATCGTTTTAATGATTCTACAGATTCTTCGCCACCATATCGCAAGCCCCAAGTTGCAGTATCTCTTTTTAACGCTCCGCTTTCTTCAATTTGAAGGTGTAACGCATTAATTCGATTAATCATATTTTCTTCATTAAATACCGTATTGCGCAATTCAAACCAACGTTCTGCGGCAACTTGATTATAATTAGGGTGCATTTTTTTCATATAACCTGTTTCTGTTCGCACCGCAAATTCACGCATAGACAGATCGTAATCATAACAGAATCCCTTATACATCTTCCACACAACGCCAAAACTTTGATCTACATCCCACGGTACTAAAAAATGTTTATATCCGTCATCTGTTTTTTTAAGCACGTGATACATATTTTTTAAAGAAAAATTATCTCTGGCATTACCGAATTGAACC
>JAZNNZ010000109.1:0-2448 GCA_045580525.1 Acutalibacteraceae bacterium | reverse complement strand
ATTTGTGATATATGTGAAGCTGAAAGAGTTGCTCCACACACCTATTCAGGTGACTGTGATGCAGAATGTTACGATTGTGGTAACGTAAGAGAAGTTACAGCAGACCACACCTATACAAATAACTGTGACACACTTTGTGACGTATGTAACGCAGAAAGAGTTGCTCCACACACCTATTCGGGTGACTGTGATGCAGAATGTAACGACTGCGGTAACGTAAGAGAAACAACCGCAGATCACACATATACAGATGACTGCGATGCAATTTGCGGCATATGTGATGCTGAAAGAACAGCTCCACACAATTATGCAAGTGATTGCGACAAGCGTTGTGATGATTGCGGTGCTGTGAGAGAAACAACCGCCGAACATACCTTTGATGATATAAATGATACCACCTGCAATTATTGTGGCGAATCAAGAGGCGGCGAAGATACCGACATTCCAATTGATCCCGATTTAGTAATCCGCGGCGACGCTAACGGTGACGGTTTTATTACAATTAAAGATATTACCGCAATAAAGAGATATTTAGCCGACTGGGATGGAATTGCATTTGTTCCTGAAGCTGCTGATGCTAATCAAGACGGTGAAGTTACAATTAAAGACATTACCTATTTAAAGAGACATTTAGCAGATTGGGACGGTTATGATTTAGACTAAAATATTAAAGAGCCAAATTTTTGGCTCTTTATTTTTTTGTGCTTTTATTTTGAGTTTATATATGTTATAATAAAAACAATAAAAAACGTCGAATTTTGGAGAGTTATTATGAAAACAATTTTTAAACGCACCGGCGCAATTATTATTACTTTATGCATAGTTTTATCGGTTGTAATTATACCTTCAACCGCTGCAAACTACGTTGCCAACTGGGGACAACGTGGTGTTAAGTGCACAAGTCTTACAAGCTATACTACCAACTATTATACAGGTAACTATGCCATTTCGGTTTTAGCATCAAAAGCGGGTGGTACCGGCAGAAGTGATGCTCCAAGTAGCGCTTTATATTCTGCGCTTAAAAGCATGATGACCAGTAAGCACGAATTCGTGAATTCCTATAACGATAATAAAAGTTTGATAAAATATACCGACTGTCAGAATAGTGACACAAGTAAAATATCGTCCTTTTATTCGGGTACTGTTTTAAGTAGCTCCTGGAATGGCACTTGGAATCGCGAACATACTTGGCCAAATAGCAAAGGTCTTGGCGGTAGTGATGAAGACGATATTATGATGATTCGCCCAACCTCATACGCTGAAAACGGTAGTCGTGGCAACACTGCATACGGCAAAAGCAGTGGTTATTATAACCCTAATAGCGAATCGGGCGGTGCTTTAGATTTACGCGGTGACGTTGCAAGAATTTGTCTATACGTTTATACCCGTTGGGGAAATACAAGCAGAATGTGGGGTTCTTCTGGTGTTATTGAAAGCCTTGACGTTCTTATTGAATGGATGATTTCTGACCCCGTTGACACCTGGGAAATGGGCAAAAACGATGCGGTTCAGTCTATTACTGGTGTAAGAAACGTTTATGTTGATTACCCCGAACTTGCTTTTAAGCTTTTTGGTTATCAAGTACCAAGCGGTTATTCTTCTCCATCGGGACTTGGCAACAGCATTGGCGGTAGCGGTGCGGTTGTAACACCGCCAACAAGCACACCAACCACCCCCGGTAACGGTACTGTTAGCAACGTTTTAGATGCAGTAACCGGTAACACAAACACCAATAACAACACTAACACAAATACCAATACTAATACCGATCAAATCACTAGTATTAAGGTTGATACAAGTAAAGATTACGAAGTTGATATTGACGAATGTCGTCACGAAGTAACGGTACATAAAAACGAAATTCCCGCAACCTGCGAAAAAGCCGGTATGACCGCCGAGCTTTTATGCGACCAATGCGGACTATATATCAGCGCAGGTAAGGAAATTCCCAAACTTACGCACAAACCATCTGCCGACGGTGTAACATGTGAATATTGCGGTATTGATTTTACTAAAGTTGAAATTAATATTGATGCTGATAATGGAATAGATTCTGTTACACTTTGGTTAATTATTGGCGGTGCGGCGGTAATATTAATTGCTGCAGGTGTGGTTATAACCGTAATAGTAATTAAGAAAAAGAAAACTAAAATTTCTGAACAAGAAGCAAATTTGAATAAGTAAAAAATAAAACGGAATGAGATTTCGCCCACACCCCATAAGGAAGTATTTGTTTCTCAAAGAAAATTCCGAGTTAATCGCCAAAAGCCTCGAAAGGCGATAGCCTTTCTACGTTTTGTGGCTTCATTACAAGAAATTTTACACTTTTTACGAAACTGCGAAGCACCTTAAAAAGAAAATTTTTAGTATAAAAAGAGACGAAAACACCCGATAACGCTGACGCGTATCGGGTGTTTTTAACACGTTTTTGTGCAAAAATTTCGCTTT
>JAZNNZ010000108.1:0-30665 GCA_045580525.1 Acutalibacteraceae bacterium | reverse complement strand
CTTGCAAAGGCTGCTTACATTGAAGGCAATTATGAAGCCGCTATGGAATATGCAAGAAACGGTTTTGATCAAAAAACATATGCAAATGCCTTTACCTTTGTTAGAAACGACTGGCTAAGTAAAAACTTCGTATTAATATTTATTGTAGCCGCAGTTTTAGTTGGTGGATTAATTGCTTTACTTGTTATTTCAAGAAAGAAGAAATTAACACTTATTAAACACGAACCCACAAGGGTGATGTTCGGCACAATGCTGCACCCGTTTGATTCGTTTAAAGCCATTAAATATCAAAAGCAAGGTTCAATACTTCTTGCTACTATAGTTATGGTGCTATACTTTGTATCTACTTTAGCTATGGATATGTATTCGGGCTTTATGCACGTGCTATTTAACAAGAGTACATACAATGCAACCTATACCTTTGTTATGACAGTAGGTTTAATATTGCTCTTCTCAATAGCAAACTGGGGTATGGCAACGTTATTTGAAGGCAAGGGTACCTTTAAAGAGGTTTATATTACCACTTGTTATGCCTTCTTACCACAGGTTATTTTTAATGTGTTCTACGCTATATTCTCAAACGTATTTACCCCCGAAGAAGGCTTAATTTTAACGGTTGTAAACGTTGTTTGTCTAGCATTAAGCATTATAATTTTGTGTGTTGGTATGATGGAAGTTCACGAATTTGGAATGCTGAAATTCGTTGGTATTATGATTATTACAGTACTTGCAATGGCGGTTGTAGTATTCGTTGCCTTTATGGTTGGTATTCTGATTACTCAGATGATTACCTTTATTGGCACCATCATTCAAGAAATTAGATATAGGTAGGAGGTAAGTAAATGAAGAAATATATTAAATTTTTAAGTCTTATTTTGGCAATTTGCTTACTTGCTACTGCATTTACAGGCTGTAAAAAGAAGGACGAAGACCAGGCCGATGGCGTTTGGGGTTCACAATTCGAAAAAGCCGATGAATATGACACTTCAATTTATGAGGTTGGCGGCGTTGTAGATGAACTTGCCACCAATGAAAAAATTGCCGAAAACGATTTCTATACACTTGGCTGGAACAATGAACAGTCTTCTGTTGTATTAGTTAGCAAAAAAGACGGTAAAAAATGGGGCACAAACCCCAATGATTATTACGAACTAAACGAAACCCAAAAGGTTCATGAATTAATCAATTCTCCCTTAACGGTTCAGTTCGCACTAAATTCTAAGCCTACAGACATTAACGTTGGCGGTTCGGTTTCAACGTTAGGTCGTATAGGCGCAAAAGAAATTGACAATGGTGTTTCGGTTACATACTATTTTGATGAATACTACTTCTCTATTACGGTTGATTACTACCTAGAAGGTGATTCCGTAAAGGTTAAGGTTGATCCCAAGAAAATAGTTGAAGCCAGTGAAAACCAAATTGTATCAATTGGTATTACACCATTTATGTGCTCGGTTAAAAATACCGAAAGCGGAAGCAAAGATTCTTATTTAGTTATTCCGTCGGGCTCGGGTGCACTTATGTATGCAGACCAGCGTTCGTCAGGTGCTATTCGTTCAATTTCTGCTCCTGTTTACGGTGAAGATTGGGCTATTGATAAATACCAGGATGCTGATAACAACAGTTCAATCAGTATGCCATTCTTTGGCGCTAAAGAAGGTAACAGCGCAACCGTAGGTATTATTGAAAGCGGAGCCGAATTTGCTACAATTAAAGCAGATGCCGGTGAAAGCAAATACGGTGTATCTGAAGCCTATGCTTATATTGACGTTCGTGGACACGACGTTGCATATTTACAGGGTATTTGGAGAAATAAATATACCGAAGAAATTAACGACGTAGAGCCAATTGTTATTGGTTATTATGCATTACAAGGTGATGATGCTAACTATTACGGTATAGCCAAGCGTTATCAAAAATACCTTGTAGAAAAAGAAGGCCTTTCTGTTACCGGTTCAAACAAGCTTTTAAATGCTACAATTTTAGGAAGCTATTTAAAGGATGAACTATTCTTAGGCTTCCCATATAAAAAGGCAGAAGCTCTTACAACCTATGCACAAGCAACCACAATTCTTTCTGAATTAAAGGATGCAACCGGCGGCAGTCTTTCTGCTACAATGTTCGGTTTTGGTGAAGGCGGCGTAAATGCTTCAAAACTTGCCGGTGGCTTTAAGCTTACGGGCGTAACCGGAAATAAGAATGAGCTGGGCGAATTTGTTAAATTTGCAAGTGATAACGGTATTGAAGCATACTTTAATTTTGACGTTATTAACTTCTCAAAATCGGGCGCAGGTTTTTCTAAAAACGGAGATGCCGCAATAAACAATACCGGTATTAACGTTAAGGTTAGACAATTTATGATTTCTACCCGTAATCGTATTGAAGAATCCGATGGCGGCAGAATAGGCGTTTTAATTGCAAGAAAAGAGCTTAAAAACGCAGTTATAAAAGCGGCAGAAACCGCTGCAAAATATGATATTTCGAATATAGCATTTAACACACTTGGAAGTATCTCATATGCGGACTATAATGATGACCATGCACATACCAGCCGCAAGAATATGCCAAGCGACGTTAAAGAATATATTGCAGAAGTACAATCTAAAAACAATAAGGTTTTAGTTGACAGCGCATTTAGCTATGCAGCAGTTGAGAGCGACGTGCTAACAGGCTGTCCAATTAACTCAAATAACGACAGAGCCTTTGATGTTGACGTTCCGTTATATCAGATAGTTTTCCAAGGTTATAAAGAAAACTATATTCAGCCAATTAACTATGCTGCTGATAGACGTGTGGCATTCTTAAAGGCAATTGAATCGGGTAGTGGTATTTCATTTATATTAATGAATAACTACGATATTGAGTTAAGAAAACAATATGATAACATCTTTGCTTCTTCTTTATATAGTGATAATAAAGGCTATATTAAAGAATATTTAGATGAAGGCGGCGCCTTCTTACAAAGCGTTGCTTCTGCAAAGATTAAAAACCACACAACATTAGCAGAAAACGTTACAAAAACAGAGTTCGATAACGGCAAAACAGTATATGTAAACTTTACAGATAAGACCGCTGTTGTTGAAAACGTTACAATTCCTGCATTAGATTTCAAAGTTTTGTAAAGGAGGGGTAAAAATGGACAAAGCTTTCTTAAAAAAGTTAGATAAAAAGCACGTTAGAGGCATTGAATCTAAAAAGAGCTTATATGGCTGGATGTTTATTTCTCCTTGGCTTGTTGGTATGTTGCTATTCTTCTTCGTACCACTAGTACAGTCCTTAATTTACTCCTTCAGCTATGTTTTTGTTGAACCCGGTATGATGATGACTGAGCCTGCAGGCTTGGCTCATTATAATGAAATACTTAACATAGACCCTGACTACACCAAAAACCTTTCAGCAGCTTTGGGTGAATTCTTCCGTTCATTACCTATTATTGTTGTTGTATCGTTAATTTTGGCGTTGGTATTAAATCAAAAGTTTAAGGGCAGAGTATTCTTTAGAGCAATTTTCTTCTTGCCAGTTATTATTGCAACCGGCGTTGTTATGGAAAAATTAACAGCTACTTACGGTGGTGTTGGCGCTATTGTTCAAGTAACAAGTGAAACCAGCAACGTTTACACCGAAGGTGGCGGCGGTGGTATGGACTTCTCGGCTATTTTGCAAAATCTGCAATTACCCGAAGACATTACCAACGAAATGACCAAGCTTATTACCAACATTTTTAACACCCTTTGGTCCTGCGGTATTCCCGTAATTTTGTTTATTTCAGGTCTTCAAACAATTCCTGAATCACTTTACGAGGCTTCACACGTAGAGGGTGCTACAAAATGGGAAGAATTCTGGTACATTACCCTTCCAATGTTAGGTAATACAATATTACTTGTTATAGTATTTACTATTATTGAATTATTAACACAAAACACAAACCCCGTATTAAAGCAGGCATACAATTTAATGAGCAATATGGTTTACGATATGAGTGCCGCAATGTTATGGGTATTCTTCGCAATAATAGGCGTTGTTATAGGCGCGGTTATATTCCTATATAACCAATTATTGCTTAAAAAATGGAATTAGGGGGGTAACAAAAGATGACACAAGAAAATACAAAAATTGTTATTCCCGAGCAAAGCGAAGCTGTTAAAAGACTTAATCGTAATAAGGTTCAAAACAAGGTTAAAGACGTTTTGGTTACAATTGTTCGTTTAGTGTTCTTAATTTCTGTAGGTTACATTATTGTTTATCCTTTGTTTGCAATGATTGCCTATACACTTATGTCACACGGTGATATTTTAGACCCAAGCGTTATCTGGATTGCCCGTCATCCTACTACATATAATCTAGAGGTGGCATGGAATTCTCTTGATTACCTTAACGGTCTGTCTCAAACACTTATTGTTGGCATAGTTTCCGCTATGATAGAGGTTTTCTCTTGCGCGGTAGTAGCCTATGGCTTTGCAAGATTTAAGTTTAAAGGTCAAGGCGTATTGTTTGGTCTTGTGCTTTTAACCGCAATTGTTCCCGTACAGGTTTTATCTATTCCGTTATATCTTAACTTCAGGTTTATGGATTTCTTTGGACTTACAAACCTTATCGGTGGACTTTTTGGTAACCCCGAGTTTGTTATTGACGTAACAAATACACCCCTTACTTTCTATCTGCCATCACTTTTTGCAGTAGGTCTTCGTTCGGGTATATTTATCTTTATTTACCGTCAGTTCTTCTTAGGCTTACCTAAAGAATTGGAAGAAGCCGCTTATATTGATGGCGCGGGTCCCATTAAGACCTTCTTAAGCGTTATTATTCCTTCTTCCGGCGTTGTATTTACAACCGTTACAATATTCTCAATAATCTGGCACTGGAACGAATATTACCTATCTGTTTTATACTTCCAGACAGACTTCCCACTATCTGTAGCATTAGCGGGTATTGGTAGCGTTTTAGAGACTCAAGGTCTTGCTTTTGACTCTGCGGCAGGTCCAACATCTGCTGCCTGCTTACTTTACATTTTACCTGTCTTAATCATGTTTATCTTCATGCAGAAGAAATTCATTCAAAGTGTTGACAGAGTAGGTATTGTAGGTTAAAATATTAGTATAAAAATTGTATTAAATACAGTATTTTATAAATATAAAATTGGAGGAAAAAACACAATGAAAGCATTAGAAATTGCTAAAAAAATCAGCGTTGTTCTTTGCTTGTTGCTTGCTTTAACAATGGTGTTTACTGCTTGTGGCAATAACCCTGCCGGCACAGGTAGCGATGTTGGCAATGTTGGTGGCGACGACACTCAACAAGGCGGCCAACAAGGTGGTCAACAAGGTGGCCAACAGGGCGGCAACGCAGGTGACTCTGGCAGCACAACTTTTGAGGCTGACTACGTTGCAGCAGCAAAAGAACAATTTGGCGGTTCAAATCTACACGTTATTATGTGGCGTCAATATACACCCACAGAAAAAGCTTTAGTAGATTCTTTCCAAAAGAAAACCGGTATTAAAATCAGAACTACAGTTACTACCGAAGCTGAGTATGCAACAAAGCTAACATCTTTAATTTCCGGTAAAGACTCTCCCGACGTTGTTTGCTTTAACTCAGACGACTTCCCGGGCTTTGTAGTAAAAGCACTACAATCTTTAAAGGATACAACCTTTAAGCTAGCAGATCCCATTTGGTACAAACCTTATATGGATTCTTACTCTGTAAACGGCAAATACTTTGCTGTTGCAATCAACGGTGCTTGGGCAACAGAAGACTGTAACTACGTTACATACTATAACCCCAACACTCTAGCTGGTTTATCTGATCCTTACACCCTATACAAACAGGGTAAATGGAACTGGACAGAAGCAAAGAATATTGCAACTGCAGTTTCCAAAAAAGGTTCTAACTATTCCGGTATGAGCCTACAATCTTATGACCTATATATGTTAAGTAGCGGTGTTGACTTCTTATCATATAACGGCAAAGAATTCTCTAAC
This sequence comes from Acutalibacteraceae bacterium, assembly GCA_045580525.1. Classification (GTDB taxonomy): domain Bacteria; phylum Bacillota; class Clostridia; order Oscillospirales; family Acutalibacteraceae; genus UMGS1279. The sequence continues at coordinate 24,687 of JAZNNZ010000108.1, read as the reverse complement.
AACCTAGACGATGCAAACAAAACAAAGACCATCACAGCAGCTTGGAACGAAGTTTCAACATTAATGGCTGATAACCTAGTTAAAACCTGGAACCCACAAGGTATTTCCAACGGTACTACCGGTATTTTCAGCGCTATTGCTTTCGGTCTATATAACGAAGGCGGCTGGTTTGATAACGTTACCACAAAAGGCGGCGTTGGTGCATTAAAGGCTGTTCCCGTTCCCGGTCCTGCAGGCGGTACTGCATACACACCTGTTCGTCCTAAGGTTTGGGGCGTTGCAAAGGGTGCTAAAAACCCAGCAGCTGCTGCATACTTCTTAAGATATTTCTTAGATCCTGCTAACTGCGATATGGATAAGACCTTCTACAATACTCAATTCAAAGAAGTTTATAATATTGTTACAAGCAAAACTGCAAAGAAACAAGTTTTAGTTACAAGTGGTGTTATGGATTACAGCACAGCTGGTGAATACAAGAATTTCTGTGATGACCTAGCCGGTGCAGCTCCTGCACAACAAACAACTATTATTAACAAATATAAATCTCGTTTCCCAAGCAGCGTAAAGAGAGCAAATTCTCAACTTAAAAACGCAAGATAATTTATAGCTTGTTAATTTTCGACCGCACAAAATCTGTGCGGTCGTTTTTTATTAAAAAATGCTTGACAAATTCAAAATATGTGTTAAAATATATTAGACAATAAAGCAGAGTTTATCTCTCACCCTCATGGTTCCGTCTTAAAGGGTCAAAATGTTTAAACCTTTTATAAGGGTTTTTTAAGCTTTTTGCACGGACGGTATAAATATTGTCCGTGTTTATTTATTTTTGGAGGTGTATTTACATTAGCAAACAAGAACTACCAATTAACGAGGAAATTACAGAACAAGAAATAAGAGTTATTGATTCTGAAGGTAATCAGCTGGGTATTATGGAAACCGAAAAGGCTCTTAAAATTGCTCAGGAAAGAGAGTTGGACCTCGTTATAATTGCTCCCAATGCTACACCTGTTGTTTGTAAAATTATGGACTATAACAAACACAGATATGAGCAGGCAAAAAAAGAAAAAGAAATGCGCAAAAACCAAAAGGTTGTTGAAACAAAAGAAATCAGACTTGGTCTTTCAACCGACGTTCACGATTTTAATACCAAGGTTAAACACGCCGTTAAGTTTTTACAAAGCGGCAACAAGGTTAAGGTTTCAATTCGCTTTCGCGGTAGAGAATTAGGCCACCCCGAAATCGGTTTAGAAAATATGAATCGTTTTGCAGAAGCTTGTGAAGAGTTTGCAAACGTTGAAAAACCGGCAAAAATGGAAGGCAGAAATATGCTAATGTTTTTAGCCCCACGTTCTAAGAAAAATTAAGGAGGAAATAAAAATGCCTAAAATTAAAACACATAGCGGTGCAAAGAAACGCTTTAAGCTAACCAAAAACGGTAAGGTAAAAAGAGCACACGCTTATAAATCTCACATTTTAAACAAGAAAACAACTAAAAGACTAAGAAATCTTCGCAAAACTGTCGTTGCCGATGCTACTAACGTTGCAGCGATAAAGAAAATGATTCCTTATAAATAAACGGAGGTAACATAAGATGGCACGTATTAAAGGCGCAGTTACAACTCGCAGAAGAAGAAAGAAAGTATTAAAACTTGCCAAAGGTTATTTTGGCGCAAAATCGAAGCTATTTAAAACAGCTAAAGAAGCTGTTATGAAATCTTATAACTACGCATACATCGGTCGTAGATTAAAGAAGAGAGATTTCCGCAGACTATGGATTACCCGTATTTCTGCAGCAGCAAAAATGAACGGTATGAACTACTCAACCTTCATGAACGGTCTTAAAAAGGCAGGCGTTACAATTAACAGAAAGATGCTTGCTGATATGGCAGTTAACGATGCAAAAGGTTTTGCTTCATTAGTAAAAACTGCTTCTAAAGCATTAGGTAAATAATTCAAACAGACTTACGCACGCGTGTGTGCGTAAGTCTGCTTTTTTCTGCTTAAAGAAAATTTAAAAAACAGGTAGCATTTTTTGCTTTATTTTTTGTTTTATATAATGTAAAATTAATATGTTTGGGGGTAAATATATGATAAGCAGCGTAAATAACGAACGTATAAAAAAGGTTGCAAAGCTTGTATCTTCTGCAAAGCTCAGAAAAGAAACCGGCCTTATGGTTTTAGAAGGCGAAAGACTATGCTTAGAAGCAGAAAAAATTGAAGAGCTTTATTATACCGAAAAAGCCTATAATGAGGCACTTGTTTCGCGCGCTTGCTTTTACGAAGAAGTAACCCCCGAAGTTTTTAAAAAGCTTTCCGATACCATAAATCCGCAGGGCGTAATTGCTGTAGTAGCAAGACCAAAGTTAGATACCACCTTAAAAGTAGATGGCAAATACTTGGCGTTTGAAAACATTCAAGACCCCGGCAATTTGGGAACGGTTGCACGTACAGCAGAAGCACTTGGCATTGATGGTCTTATTGTAAAGGGTGTAGACCCGTTTTCCCCAAAGGTGCTTCGTGCATCTATGGGCGCAATTTTGCGTTTACCAATAATTGAACAAACCGACCTGCTAGAATATATAGCTTCCAGCGGCAAACGCATAGTAGGTACGGTTGTTACAAATGCAAAGAGCATTAAAGATTTTGAATTTGGCGCAGATATTGTGCTTATTGGCAACGAAGCTAACGGTTTAACAGAACAAGCCAAAGCAATTTGCAATGAGCTTGTAACCATAAAAATGGCAGGTCGTGCAGAAAGCTTAAATGCAGCGGCGGCTTCAAGCATTATTGCTTGGGAGATGGTTAAATGAGTGAGCTTTTAAAGGCGGTTTACGTAACCATAAAGAAAGGCTTTAACAAAACGGGGTTAGATATTGAAAAAGAGTTTAATACCGACTTTTGTGAAGAAACCTATAAAAAAGCAGAAGAAATTATTAATATATGTAAAGAAAAGGGTGTAAAAATACACCTTACCCGTCGCAAAGATCTACCGCCCGTGCTTTATATTAAGGGCGACGTAAAATTTAAAGGTAAAATATTCGGTTTTGCGGGACCAAGTAATATTGACGAAAAAACCGCGCTTAAGCTTGAAGGCTTTGTAAAGGCTTTAAATTTAACCGAAAACACCGTTATATGCGGCGATAAGGGTGAAACCGAAGAATTAACCGCTAAATACGCTAAAAGCGCAGTAATGGTTATGTATGACGGTAATTTTGATGCAAACACTAATGCAATATCAGAGTTTTACCCCGGCACACCAAGCAAAAAAGAATATTTTAAATTTAAAAACGAGCTTTTAGTTAAGCTTTGCGATATTTTGGTGTTTTCTGAAATTAAAGATAACAGCCGAAGCAACAAGATTTTAGAATATGCTAAAAGTATAAATAAGCAAACGGTATTTTTATTCGATAACCAGTCGTTTAAATTGCCGCCCTTAAAAATTAACTTGCCAAGTAATGCGGTAAAGGTGTATAATACCTTCACTGATTATATAATGGAATATGACAGCATATTAAATAATTGTGAATTAGAAGAAGATGAACTTACTATGGCTTTGTTCACGCTTACCATAAAGGGTGTAATTAAAAAAGCGCCAATGGGTAGGTATGAAATTGTTAGTCAAAGTATAGAATAAGGAGAAATATAAATTGTCTAAGCTTGTTATAGTTGAATCCCCAACCAAGGTTAAAAGCATTAAAAAATATTTAGGTTCTAACTATGATGTAATGGCATCTATGGGACATATCAGAGATTTACCAAAATCTCGTTTTGGTATCAGTGTAGATAAAAATTATGCGCCCGATTACCGCAATATGCCCGAAAAGAAAGACCTTATTAAAAAATTAAAGGATGCTGCCGAAAAGGCCGAGTTTGTATATCTTGCAACCGACCCCGACCGCGAAGGTGAGGCTATAAGTTGGCATTTAGCGCACATACTTGGACTTTCTTTAGAAGAAGAAAACCGCGTTTGCTTTAACGAAATTACCAAAAGCGGTGTTAGCTTGGGTATGGCGTCCCCCAGAAAATTAAATTTAAATCTGGTTGACGCTCAACAAGCAAGACGCGTTTTAGATAGAATAGTGGGCTATAAATTAAGTCCGTTTTTATGGAAAAAGGTTAAAAGCGGCCTTTCTGCAGGTAGAGTACAAAGCGTTGCTTTAAGACTTATTGTAGACCGCGAAAAAGAAATAGAAGCATTCCTGCCGCAAGAATTCTGGAATATTGACGCTACTTTAAAAAAGGACAGAAAGAGCTTTGTTGCAAAATTCTACGGTACTAAAAACGGTAAGGTTGAAATTAATACCGAAGCCGAAGCTCATGAAATTATAAAGAATATTGAAAACGGTGAGTTTGTGGTTGATTCTATTAAAGAATCACAAAAGAAGCATCAGCCGGCGGCTCCGTTTACCACCTCCACCATGCAACAAGAAGCCTCCAGAAAATTATCATTTACCGCACAAAGAACAATGAGAATTGCTCAACAGCTTTATGAAGGTATTGATATTTTGGGTGAAGGTACTACCGGTTTGATTACCTATATGAGAACCGACTCGTTGCGCATTTCAGAAGAAGCAAGACGTGTTGCAAACGAGCTTATTGTAAAAAGCTTTGGTGAAAACTATTTACCCAAAAAGCCAAGATACTTTAAATCTCGTTCATCCGCACAGGATGCTCACGAAGCAATAAGACCCACTAACCCCATGCTTACACCGGATAGCGTTAAAAATAGCTTGAGTACAGAACAATATAAGCTTTACAAGTTAATCTGGGAGCGTTTTATAGCATCATTAATGGCAGAAAGAATAACAAACGATATTGCGGTTGATATTGTTGCAAACGATTATTTATTTAAAGCCAGTGAAAGCAAAACCCATTTTGACGGTTTTACTGTTTTATATGTTGAAGGTAAGGATGAAGCAGAAGCCAAAACCGCAAAGCTTCCGGCTTTAGCGATGGGCGATGGCCTAAAATGCGAAAAAATTGAACCCAGTCAGCATTTTACACAGCCACCCGCACGTTTTACAGAACCAACCCTTATTAAGTTTTTAGATGAAAATGGCATTGGCAGACCTTCAACCTATGCGCCAATACTTGCAAACATTTTAACCCGTAATTATATTGAGCGCGAAAAGAAGGCGTTAAAGCCAACAAACTTAGGTAGAGTTGTTATTGAACTATTAGAAAAGAATTTCTCGAAAATCATAGACGTTAAATTTACAGCATCTATGGAAAAGGATCTCGATATTATTGAAGAAGGCGGTCTTATTTGGACCGGCCCTGTTGATAAATTCTATAGAGATTTTGAAAAACAATTAAAGGCGGCAGAAAACACAATGGAAGGTAAAAGAGTAGATATTCCTGCAGAAGAAACAGAAGAAGTTTGCCCCAATTGCGGCAAAAAGATGGTTATAAAATCAGGTCGTTTTGGCAAGTTCTTGGCTTGTCCCGGTTACCCCGAATGTAAAACAACCAAACCATTACCCGAAAACGAAATTAAAGAACCCTGTCCAAAATGCGGTTCAAAATTAGTTTCTCGTATAAGTAAAAAAGGCAAAAAATTCTACGGTTGCACCAACTATCCTGAGTGTGATTTTGCAGCACCAAGCCTACCCACGGGCGAAAAATGTCCTACCTGCGGCGGCTTTATGCTAAAGGGTATTCGCGGAAGAAAGTATTGCATTAACAGTGAGTGCCCTACAAGAGATTATAAATCTAACAAAAAGGCAGAAGGTAATGAATAAAACGGTTACCGTTATAGGCGCGGGACTTAGCGGCGTTGAAGCGGCCAACATACTTGCAAAAAACGGTATAAAGGTTAAGTTTTATGAACAAAAGCCACAAAAGCATTCCCCTGCGCACAAATCAAATAATTTTGCAGAGCTTGTGTGTTCGAATTCCTTAAAGGCAAAGAGAATCAATTCTGCAGCGGGTCTACTTAAAAAAGAAATGGAGCTACTAGGCTCAATTACAGTACCCGTTGCTTATAAAAACGAAGTGCCTGCGGGCGGCGCACTTGCGGTTGACAGAGATGGCTTTTCTTCTGATATTACCAAAGAAATATTAAATAATCCAAATATTGAGGTTATTTTTGAAGAAAAAACCGAAATAGATGAAGACGAAATTACCATTATTGCAACCGGTCCTTTAACCGAAGGTGCTATGGCAGAAAAACTGAAAGAGCTTTGTGGCGATATGCTTTCGTTTTATGATGCCGCAGCTCCAATAGTAAATGCCGATAGTTTAGATTATAATAAGGTTTTTGTGGCGTCGCGTTACAGCGATGACGAGGGGGATTATATTAATTGCCCCATGGACAAAGAAGAATATGAAACCTTTTATAACGAGCTTGTAAATGGCGAAATTGCCCTTTTGCATGATTTTGATAAAATTTATGAAGGCTGTGTGCCAATAGAGGTACTTGCTAAAAAGGGCAAAGACACAATGCGTTTTGGTCCCTTAAAACCGGTGGGACTATTAAACCCACACACCGGCAAAAGACCTTATGCTAATTTACAACTAAGAAAAGAAACAAAAAACGGTAATATGTATAATATGGTGGGCTTTCAAACCAACCTGAAGTTTCCCGAACAAAAACGAATCTTTTCGCTTATACCGGGACTTGAAAATGCAGAGTTTGAACGCTACGGTGTTATGCATAGAAACAGTTTTATTAATTCTCCCGTTCTTATAAATGATGATTTAAGCTTAAAAGACCACCCCAACGTGTATATTGCGGGACAATTAAGCGGTGTTGAGGGCTATATGGAAAGCGCGGCTCACGGGTTGCTTTGCGGCATCAGCGCTTTAAACCGTATACTTAATAGACCACAGCTTGACTTACCCGAATACACAATGCTTGGCGGTCTTATAAACCACATAAAAACCGAAAGTAAAAACTTTCAACCAATGGGGGCAGCGTTTGGACTTTTGCCGCCACTTAACATAAAAGAAAGGGACAAGCTTAAACGTTATATGCTTTTAAGTGAAAGGTCTCTAAAATTTTTTAACGAAGAAGGTAAGTAAATGAGAGTTGCTGTTGACGCATTTGGCGGAGATAATGCACCACTGGCCAGTATTAAAGGCGCAATACTTGCAAAAGAAGAGTTTAATATTGATATTACACTTGTGGGAAAAGAAGAAGAAATTAAAAAAACTGCCGCAGAAAACCGACTTTCTCTTGACGGTATTACAATTTTTAATGCTGAAGATACTATTGAAATTGAAGATGATCCTACAAAAATTATAAAGGAAAAAAGAAATTCAAGCATGGCGCAAACCCTTGAATTATTGGTAAAGGGTGAAGCCGATGCCGCAGTTAGTGCGGGTAGTACCGGAGCATTGGTTGTTGGCGGCACCTTTATTGTTAAAAGAATAAAGGGTGTAAAACGTTGCGCCTTGGCGGCAATAATGCCAAGCAAAAAGCAAAACTTTATGATGCTTGACGTTGGCGCAAACGCAGAGGTTAAGCCTGAATATTTAAGTCAGTTTGGCGTTATGGGCAGCGTATATATGGAAAACGTTATGGGGGTTAAAAACCCACGCGTAGCACTGCTTAACATTGGCGCAGAAGACTGCAAAGGGACAGAAACCCACGTGGAAGCACATAAGCTTTTAAAAGAGGCAAACATCAACTTTGTGGGTAACGCAGAAGGCCGCGATATTATGACGGGCGACTACGACGTGGTTGTAGCAGATGGTTTTTCGGGCAATGTTGCACTTAAAACGGTAGAAGGCGTAGCATCAACCTTCTTCTCAATGCTTAAGGGTGTTATGTATTCTGATTTAAAATCTAAGCTTTGCGCATTAGGTCTTAAAAAAGGTTTATATACAATAAAGGATAAAATGGATTATTCTGCTATTGGCGGAGCGCCATTACTTGGCACAAAAATGCCTGTTTTTAAAGCGCACGGAAGCTCTAATGAAATTGCCTTTAAAAATGCAATTCATAATGCGGCGCTATTTGCTGAAAATAAAGTAATAGAACAAATTGAAGGCAAGTTATAAAAATGGAATTTGGTTATACCTTTAAAAACGAAGAACTTTTAAAAACCGCGCTTTCGCATTCTTCTTATGCCAACGAGCACAAAAGAGAATCTAACGAGCGTTTAGAGTTTTTGGGAGACAGTGTTTTAAGCATTATTGTAAGTGAATATTTATTTTCGCGTTTTCCTGAGGTTGACGAAGGAGAGCTTACTAAAATGCGCGCTTCTTTAGTTTGTGAAAAGAGTCTTGCAGGTTTTGCAGAAAAAATCGGACTTCCCGATATGCTGCTACTGGGCAAAGGAGAAATGGCTATGGGCGGCAACAAGCGTCCGTCTATTGTGTCTGATGCTTTTGAAGCGGTACTTGCGGCTATTTATTTAGACGGTGGTATGGCGGCGGCAAAAAAGTTTGTTTTGCGCTTTATGCCAAAGCATCATATTGGCGGAAGCTTCAAAGATTACAAAACCGCATTACAAGAAGTTATTCAAAAAAATCCCGAAGAGCAGTTGAGCTATCAGCTAATTAACGAAAGCGGTCCCGAGCACGATAAACAATTTACCGTTGAAGTGCACCTTAATTCAAACGTAATTGGCACGGGTGTAGGACACAGCAAGAAAAACGCCGAACAAATGGCGGCCAAAGAAGCATTACTGCTTATGGGTGTTAAGTTATAAAAAATTTTTTCGGTTTTGAGAATTCTCAAAGCCGATTTTTGGCTTTTAAAGGAAGGTGAAAATCAGTTGAAAAGAGGCAATATTTCTATATTTATTCCACATATGGGCTGTAAAAATCGTTGTAGTTTTTGCAACCAAAAGGCTATTACCGGCATAGTTACAAAAAGCGATATTGAAAAGAGTGTGTTAGCGGCAAACAACCCAAACGCCGAAATTGCCTTTTTTGGCGGAAGCTTTACACTGATTGAACGCGATTATATGATTGAGCTACTGGAAAGCGCAACCTATTTTGTAAACAAAGGTCTTGCAAAATCTATACGCTTTTCTACCCGCCCCGACGGTATAAGCAGAGAAATTTTAGATATTATTAAGCGTTACCCGGTAACAACCATTGAGCTTGGTTGCCAAAGTATATGTGACGACGTGCTTATAGCCAACAAACGCGGACACACCTCAGAAGATATAAAAAAAGCATCTGCGCTTATAAAAGAATACGGTTTTAATTTGGGGTTACAGATGATGCTGGGGCTTTATAAGAGCAGCAAGGAAAAAGACATTTTTACCGCAAAAGAAATTATTGCGCTTAACCCTTCTTGTGTAAGAATTTACCCTACCGTTGTAATAAAACATACCTTATTAGAAAAGCTTTATAACGCGGGTGAATATACCCCGCTGAAACTTGAAGAAGCAGCAGAGCTTTCTGCAGAAATTTTAGAACTATTTATTGAAAAAGACATACCTGTTATTCGTTTAGGATTACACGAAGTAACCGATAATATAGCAGGGCCCTTTCACCCGGCTTTTGGCGAAATTGCGGTAAATAAGCTTATGCTTCAAAGAGCGTTAAGGCTTTTAAAAGAGAAGGGCAATTACAAAATTTTTGTAAATAAAAGTTTTGTGTCAAAAATGATAGGACAAAGGCGTAAAAACATTGAAATTTTAAACCAAATGGGTTATAATTGTAGTGTATATGTAGATAATCTTAAGGACTATGAATTAAAAGTAATTAAGGATGTGTAATCTTGTTAATTAAATCAGTAGACATTCAGGGCTTTAAATCGTTTGCAGACAGAACCAAGCTTAATTTCAGTAACGGTTTAACTGCGGTTGTTGGTCCTAACGGAAGCGGCAAAAGCAACGTTTCGGACGCGGTTCGTTGGGTACTTGGTGAACAGTCCACAAAACAGCTTCGCGGACAAAGTATGGAAGACGTTATCTTTTCGGGTACAGATAAAAGAAAAGGTCACGGTTTTTGCGAAGTAACAATTAATTTTGATAATAAAGACAGAGCGCTTTCTTTTGATAATGATACCGTTTCTGTTACACGCCGTTATTACCGTTCTCACGAAAGTGAGTACCTGATAAACGGTAATTTTGTGCGTTTAAAAGACGTTCACGAACTGTTTATGGATACAGGTTTAGGCCGTGACGGTTATTCTATGATTGGTCAGGGTAAAATTGATAATATCGTTAGCAGTAAATCTCACGAAAGACGTGATATTTTTGAAGAGGCTTCGGGTATATCAAGATACCGCTACCGCAAAGAAGAAAGTGAAAGAAAACTAAAACTTGCAGAAGAAAATCTTTTAAGACTTAAAGATATTGAAAGCGAACTTAAGGGAAGAATTGAACCGCTTAAAGCTCAAAGTGAAGCCGCAACCGAATTTTTAGATTTATCGGCTCAAAAGAAGGAGCTTGAAATTGGCGTTTGGTTACATACTTTAGATGAGTCTAAAGAAACACTTCGTAAGCAAGAAAATAAAATTGCCGCAGCAACAGAGCAATATAATGAATTTAATCGTCAGATTGAAGAAATAGAAAATAATTTAGATGAAAACAGCACACTTTTTAACGAGCTTACCGCAAAGATTGATACCCTTCGTGTAGACGCAGGTGAAACCGATCAGCGCGTAACCCGTATAGAAGGTGATATTAACGTTTTAAAAACCACCCTTTTATATAATCAAGAAAACATTAACAGAATAAAAGAAGATAGTGAAAGGCTAAATCTTTCAAATATTTCTGCAGATGAAAAAATTAACGAGCATAACCTGCAAAAGCAGGAGCTTAAAAAAGAATTAGATGCTTGTTTAGCTGAAGAAAAAGATTTAACGCTTGAACTTTCATCTTTAACACTAAAAAGTGAAAATGTATTAAAGCAAAAAGAAAGCGTTTCTTTAAGATTAAACGAACTTGCCATTAAAATCAGTGAGCAAAGAGCGGTGCTTTCGGGCGCGGTTTCTGCTGCGGGTGAAATTGAACAAAACAAAGACACCTTTAAAGAAAAAATCTTAAAGTTAAAAGCAGAAGAGCAAGAGCTTAAAAAAGAATTTGCTTTATTAAACACAGATTTAGATAATATTGAAGCCGAAATTGCGGGTATTGAAAACTCTGTTAAGGGTTATAAAATTAAGCGTGAAACAAGGGCATCGGCGGTAGAAAAAATCAATGCTGAAATTGCAGAGATTGAAAACAAAGCTACCGATGCAATTCGTCGCGCAGAAATGCTAACAGAATTAGATAAGAATTTAGAAGGCTTTTCTTTTGCTGTTAAAGAAATTTTACTTGCTAAAGATAATCGCAGACTACAAGGAATTGAAGGTGTGGTTTCAAAGCTTATTCAGGTTGATAGCAAATATGCTACCGCTATTGAAGTAGCTTTGGGAGCGGCGGCAAGTAACATTATTGTTTCAAAAGACGCAGACGCAAAACGCGCAATTTCTTATCTTAAAGAAAAACGTCTTGGCCGCGCAACCTTTTTACCTATTGAATCACTTCATCCAACCCTTTTGGTTGAAGATAATTTAGATGATAACTACGGTTATATTGGCAAAGCCAGTGAGCTTATTTCTTACGATAATCGTTATGATAACGTGTTTAAATGGCTACTTGCCCGTACTGTTATTACAGAAGATCTTGATTCTGCAGTAACCTTGGCTAAAAAATATAACTATAAATTTAAATGCGTATCTTTAGATGGTCAGGTTGTAAACCCCGGCGGTTCATTAACCGGTGGTTCTGTTAACAAAAGCAGCGGCGCACTATCTCGTAAGGATGATATTGAAAAGCTAAAGCAAAAAGCAGATAAGCTGCAAAAAGAAGCCGAAGACAAAAAGGCTGCTTTACAAACTGCCGCACAGGCACTTGCAGAAATTGATGCAAATATTTTAAATTATGAATCTTCTGCGTTAACCTACAAAGAAGATAAAATTCGTGTACTTGGTGAACTAAAAAGGGTTAACGAGCTTTTAGAAAATCTAAAGGCACAAATTAGTTCTGCAGAAGAAGAAAAGAATACCGCAGAGAGTCGTATTGCTTCGCTTAAAACCGCCGCAGAAAATGCAAGACTTCTTATTAAACAATGCGAAGAAAAGCAAAATGAAATTAACGAAAATACCGCATTTTCAGAAGGCGACGATAATGCAGAGCTTCGCACCACTCTTGGCGAAAAGCTGACCGACCACCGCTTACGTGCGGCAGAGCTTGAAAAAGATATTTCTGTGCTTGATAAATTTATTGCAGACTTATCTTTAGGCGAAGAAGAAGCCAACCGTCAAAAAGCGATTTTAGAAGCTGAAATAAATGAGCTTGAAGCTAAAAATGCAGAAATTGAAGCAAAGATTGAAGAATATAAAAACGATATTCTTTCAACCAAAACACAGGGTACAACCTACTTAAGCACAAGCGAAGATTTAGTAATTAAGCGTAATGGTTTAGAAAGCAGTAACATAACTTTACGTCAAAAGCAAAAAGAACTTTTAGCCGATAAAGAAAAGGCATCGGGTGAAATTGCAAGACTTAACGAGCGTAAAGACGTTATGCTTAATGAGCTTGATGAAATTGTTGCAAAACTTTATGATGAATATGAGCTAACCAAAACCGATGCAGAAAATCTTGGAATAAAGATTGAAAATATTGGTGAAGCCAAAAAGCGTTTACAAGAAATTCGTTCAAAAATTAAATCACTTGGCAGCGTAAATGTTGCCGCTATTGACGAATATAAAGAAGTTAGCGAAAGATATGAATTCTTAAGCGGTCAGATTGCCGACGTTGAAAATTCAAAGGCAGAACTATTAAAGCTTATTGCCGATTTACAAAAGCAAATGCAAGAAATGTTCTTGGAGGGCTTTAAGAAGATTGGTGAAAACTTTACAAAAACCTTTGGAATTATGTTTGGCGGCGGCCACGCAGAACTAAAGCTTTCTAACCCTGAAGAGCCATTAACCAGCGGTATTGATATTGTAGCGCTCTTACCCGGTAAAAAGGTTCCTTCACTTGACGTTCTTTCGGGTGGTGAAAAGGCGCTTATTGCAATTTCAATTTATTTTGCAATTATGGAAGTTAATGCTCCGCCATTCTGCTTTTTGGATGAGGTTGAATCGGCCCTTGACGATATTAACGTTGAGCGTTTTGCAAGATATATTAAATCAAGCCACCTTCCAACACAGTTTATTTGTATTACCCACCGCAGAGGTACAATGGAAAATGCTGATATGCTTTACGGTGTAACAATGCAAGAAAAAGGTGTTAGTAAGTTAATTGAACTAAACGTATCTGAACTTGAAAAACAACTTAAAACTTTATAATTCAAACAAAAGGATTTATTATGGGATTTTTCGGTAAAATTAAAGCTGGGCTTACAAAAACCAGAGAAGCCATAGCAAGTAGTGTAGACAACGTTTTAAAAAGCTTTCATAAAATAGATGAAGAGCTTTTTGAAGAGCTTGAAGAAAGCCTTATTATGTGTGACGTTGGCGCGGCTACTGCAATGAAAATTTGCGAAATCACAAAAGAAAAGGTAAAAGATAAGCGCGTAACCGAGCCTGAAGAGGTTAAAGACCTTCTTAAAGAAACGGTAGCCGAACTTCTTTGTGGTGAAGCAGAACTAAGACTAAACCAAAAACCGTCTTTAATACTTGTTATTGGTGTTAATGGCGCGGGTAAAACCACAACCATTGGCAAAATGGCATCAATGCTTAAAAATAGCGGCAAAAAGGTTATTTTAGGGGCTGCTGATACATTTCGCGCCGCCGCAATTGAACAGCTTGAGGTTTGGGCTAACAGAGCCGATTGTCCCCTAATAAAATCAGTAGAAGGCACCGATCCTGCATCGGTTGTATACGATACAATTTCAGCCGGTAAAGCTCGAAATGCCGACGTAATAATTTGTGATACCGCAGGAAGACTTCATAATAAGAAAAATCTTATGGACGAACTTGAAAAAATCGGTCGTGTTGCCACAAGAGAATTAGGATATGATGATTACGAAGTTCTTTTAGTGCTTGACGGTACCACCGGACAAAATGCGGTTAACCAAGCAAGAGAATTTTCTCGCGTTACTAAGGTTACAGGCATTATTGTTACAAAGCTTGACGGCACCGCAAAGGGTGGCGCATTGCTTTCGGTTAAAAATGAGCTTAACCTGCCCATTAAATATATCGGCGTAGGCGAAGGCATTGATGATCTGCAACCATTTAATTATAAAGAATTTGCAGACAGCCTGTTTTAAAAAGGAAATCATATGAAAAAAGTAGTAATTGCAACCCACAACAAACACAAAATAGAAGAATTTAAAAGAATTTTAGAGCCTATGGGTATTGAGCTTATAACTGCCGATTTACCCGAGGTTGAAGAAACCGGCGCCACCTTTAGTGAAAACGCCTTACTAAAAGCACAAAGCGCGTTTAAAACAACGGGACTTCCTTCTGTTGCAGACGATAGCGGTTTGGAGGTTGATGCGTTAGGCGGAGAGCCGGGTGTATATTCCGCAAGATATGCCGGAATAGATGGCGATGATAAAGCCAATAACAAAAAACTTCTTAAAAATTTAGAAAACGTAAAGGACGAAGACCGCACCGCGCGTTTTGTATGTACAATTGCTTATATAGATGAAAATGTTAGCTTTACGGTGCGCGGCACCTGTGAAGGGAAAATTGCTTTTTCTGAAAACGGTGAAAACGGTTTTGGCTATGACCCGCTGTTTATTACACCAATAGGTTGTTTTGGTGAATTATCGGGTAAAGATAAAGACAGCGTAAGTCATCGCGGTAACGCACTAATTAAATTTAAAGAAAAATTAGAGGAATTAAAAATATGTTAACAAGTAAGCAAAGGGCCCTTTTACGCGGTATGGGAAACGGTTTAAACACGGTTTTTCAAATTGGTAAAGGCGGCATAAACAACGAACTATTAAAGCAAACAGATGAGCTGCTGGAATTAAAAGAGCTTGTAAAGCTTCGCGTACTTGAAACCGCACCCGTTACCTCTCGTGAAGCGGCAGACAGTATTGCAGAAGAATTAAACGCAGAGGTTGTGCAGGTTATAGGTTCACGCTTTATTTTGTATCGTGAGTCCCGTGAGCACAAGCAAATTAAATTAAAATAAAGGGTTTTATTATGACGGTTATATTTGGCGGTGCCTTTAACCCGCCCCATAAAGCTCATATTGAATTGGCAAAAAATGTAGCGTTGAGAACAGACGTTAAAAAGATACTTGTGGTTCCCACCTTTTTATCTCCGCATAAAGACGCTTCAAACACTTCGTTTTTTGACAGATTTAATATGTGCAAACAGGCTTTTTCTGACATACCAAAAGCAGAAATTTGCGATATTGAAAAAGAACTTTCGGGTAAAAGCTATACCTATAACACCCTTTTGGCTTTAAAGAAAAAGGGCGAAGAAAATTTGGCACTGCTTATTGGCGGTGATATGGCGGAAAGCTTTGATACCTGGTATAAGTATCAAGAAATTTTAAATATGTGTAAGCTGTTTGTTTTTTCAAGAAACGGAAAAATAAACACAAAGGCAATAGAAAACGCAAATTTTGAAATAATAGATTATAACCCAAGCGGCATTTCTTCGAGTGAATACCGCAATACATTAAATGACGAGTTAATTACAAAACCCGTAAACGATTATATAAAATCACACAGTCTATACGGTTTTGATGAAATATACAAACAAAAATTAAGAGAAAATTTAAAAGAAAAAAGATATAATCATTGCCTGAATGTTGCCGAAAGCGCAAAAGAGTTAGCCTTAAGGTATGGTGCTGATATAAATAAGGCCTATACTGCGGGACTTTTACATGATATTACCAAAGAATTAGAGCCAGACATACAGTTGAAATTGTGTGATGAGTTTGGTATAATTATGAGTAGCCTTGAAAAAAGCGCCTTTAAGCTGTGGCACGCAATAACAGGTGCGCATTATGTTAAAAACATTCTTAAAATTTCAGATGAAGAAATTTTTGATGCCATTCGTTATCATACAACTGCAAAAGAAAATATGAGTCTTCTTACAAAAATAATTTATATTGCAGATTATATTTCGGTTGACCGCAATTATAACGGCGTGGAAGAAATGCGAGAGGCTGCGGCCTGCGATTTAGAAAAGGCAATTGATATTGCAACGGAATTTACCGTGCAAGAATTAGCAGAACAAAAAAGGGCGGTACACCCTGATACATTAAAAGCATATAATCAGTACAGCAAAAAGAGGGATTAGTATGGATGACAACTTCAACTTTAGCGAAATGCAAAGAAGTCGTAAAGACAAAAAGAAGAAAAAGAGTATAAGAAAAATTGTTAATATTGTTGCCAGTATTGTACTTTCAATAAGTGTTTTATTAACAGGCATTATGGCTTCTTATATTTATGGCATTGGTGAAATCACAATTGGCCATGACGATAATAACGACGATTATGGCGACCTGCTTACAAGTAAGCACAGTGGCGTAAGCTATATTCTTATAGCCGGTCTTTGCCCACCCGAAGAAGGCGGAAAACTCACTGATACCATTATTATTGCTTGTATTGACCACGATAAAGATACGCTTAATTTCTTACAAATACCGCGCGACCTTTACATTGGTAGTGAAGAAGGCAGTGTATATTCCGGCGGTAAGATTAATGCGGTATATGCACAACCGCGTAAGGGTGAAAAGAACATTAACGCTTTAAGACGTGTTATTAACGGTTATTTAGGCATGCCGCTAGACCATTACGTGCTGTTTAATATTCCTGCATTTATTAAGCTTATAGATTCTTTAGGCGGACTAGAGCTCAATATTGAGCAAGAAAATGGTATTACCATTATGGATTATTATACCCAAAGAAACCAAAAGGTTGGTCCCGGTAAGGTTACTTTAAAGGGTAGTTTAGCGGTTGGATTTATAAGAAAACGTACCGGCGTTTCAGAAGGTTATGTTCGTGGTGATGCTGACCGCGTTCAAGCACAGCAATTAGCATACGTTGCTTTAGCAAAAGAATTAAAAAATATGACCACCTCTGAAATGATAAGCATTGCAAAATCTTGCTATAACGATATTGAAACCGACATTACCTTAAATAATATTTTAGGTTATGCTAAAGAAGTTAAAGGTATGAGTATGCAGTCTATGGGTGTTTATGCAGTACCCGGTCAATATAGCCAATATAACGGATCCAGCGTTTATGCGGTTCATAAGAGTGAATACGTAGAGCTTTATAACGAGCACTTTAACCCATATGGTGACAAGTTAAATGAAGATGATATTTATATTTACGAATGGTTCAGAACTATGGGCCAACCATATGACCCCAGCGACGTAGTGTCCGGTGGTACACTTTCTCAAATTGAAGAAGACAAAAATCAAAAATAGGAGCAAATTATGACAATAAAAGAAAAGGTGCTACTTGCAGCAAAAGCACTTTTAGATAAAAAGGCAGAAGATGTTTCGGCTGTAGAAATTAACGATTTATCTGTTGTTACAGATTATATGATTTTTGCAACCGCCACTTCTTCAACACATATTCGTGCATTAGGCGACGCTGTTGAAAAGGCTTTGACCGACATAGGAATAGAGCCCCATCACAGAGAAGGTAAAACAACCGGCTGGTTACTGCTTGATTATACCGATTTTATAGTGCACGTTTTTACAAGAAAAGAAAAAGAATTTTACAATTTAGACAGACTATGGGCAGACGGTAAGCCTGTTGATATTTCTGATTTAGAAGGAACTGATAAATAATGAGTTACGATTTTAAAGAGATTGAAAAAAAGTGGCAAGATATTTGGGATGAAAAAGAACCCTTTAAGGCCGAAAACAACAGCAAAAAACCAAAATATTTTGCGTTGGTTGAATTTCCATACCCTTCAGCACAGGGTCTTCACGTTGGTCACCCAAGAAGCTATACCGCTTTAGATATTATTGCCCGTCAAAAGCGTTTAAACGGATTTAACGTTTTATATCCAATGGGTTGGGATGCTTTTGGTCTTCCAACAGAAAATTTTGCAATTAAAACACATATTCACCCCGAAATTGTAACAAAAAATAACGTTGAAAACTTTAAAAGACAGCTTAAAATGTTAGGCTTTTCTTTTGACTGGTCCAGAGAGGTTAACACTACCGATCCCGCATATTTTAAGTGGACACAATGGATCTTTTTAAGATTGTTTGAAAAAGGTCTTGCATATAAAAAAGAAATGGCGGTTAACTGGTGTACTTCTTGCAAATGCGTTCTTGCTAACGAAGAGGTTGTTAACGGTGTTTGTGAACGTTGCGGCAGCGAAGTAGTAAGAAAGGTTAAAAGCCAATGGATGCTTAAAATTACCGAGTATGCTGACAGACTACTTTCTGATTTAGACGATCTTGACTTTATTGACAGGGTTAAAACACAACAACGCAACTGGATTGGTCGTTCAACAGGCGCAGAGGTTAATTTTAAAACAACAGCGGGTGATGAACTTACGGTTTATACCACCCGTCCCGATACTCTTTTTGGTGCAACCTATATGGTAATTGCCCCTGAGCACCCACTTATTGATAAATGGAATATTAAAAACATCGATGAAGTAAAGGCATATAGAGAAGCAGCAGCCAGAAAGAGCGACTTTGAAAGAACTGAAGTTCAAAAGGACAAAACCGGTGTAAAACTTGATGGTGTTATGGCAATTAACCCATTAACACAAAAAGAAATTCCAATATTTGTTTCGGATTACGTTTTAATTTCTTACGGTACGGGCGCTATTATGGCGGTTCCCGCTCACGATACCCGTGACTATGACTTTGCAAAGCAATTCAATTTACCAATTATTGAAGTAGTTGCAGGCGGAGATATAGAAAAAGAAGCATTTACCGATTGCGAAACAGGCGTTATGGTAAATTCAGGCTTTTTAAATGGCCTTTCTGTTGAAGATGCAAAGGTTAAAATTAAAGAATATTTAACAAAGACCGGCATCGGTCACGAAAAGGTTAACTACAAATTACGTGACTGGGTATTTTCTCGTCAACGTTACTGGGGCGAACCTATTCCGCTTGTTTTCTGTGAAAAATGCGGTTGGGTACCCGTGCCCGATAGTGAATTACCGTTAAAGTTACCACATACTGATAGCTTTGAACCTACAGAAGAAGGTGAAAGCCCACTTGCAAAATTAACCGATTGGGTTAATACCACCTGTCCGCACTGCGGTGCAAAAGCAAAGCGTGAAACCGACACAATGCCACAATGGGCAGGTTCTTCCTGGTACTTCTTACGTTATTGTGATCCAAAATGCGATACTGCATTAGCATCAAGCGAAGCGCTAGATTATTGGATGCCGGTTGACTGGTATAACGGTGGTATGGAGCATACAACACTTCACCTACTTTATAGCCGTTTCTGGCATAAGGTGCTTTATGATATTGGCGTTGTTAAATGCAAAGAACCATATGCAAAACGTACTTCTCATGGTATGATTTTGGGTGAAAACAATGAAAAGATGAGTAAATCTCGCGGTAACGTTGTTAACCCCGATGATATCGTTAACGAATATGGCGCAGACACCATGCGTTTATATGAAATGTTCATTGGTGACTTTGAAAAGGCAGCTCCCTGGAAAAAGGATTCAATTAAAGGTTGTAAGAGATTTTTAGATCGTGTCGAAGGACTGCGTTATATGTTAACTGATGGCGATGAGTATTCAAGTGAGCTTGAAACCGCATTCCATAAATCAATTAAAAAGGTAACAAGCGATATTGAAAACCTTAAAATGAATACCGCTATTGCTACTTTAATGAGTCTGCTTAACGATATTTATGCTAAAGGCAGCATTAACAACAAAGAATATAAAGATTTCCTTATTATGCTTAACCCCTTTGCTCCACACTTAACAGAAGAGCTTTATAACAACCTAACGGGTGAATATTTACATAATGCTTCGTGGCCTAAATTTGATGAAGCACTATGTGAAGAAAACACAGTAGAAATTGTTATTCAACTTATGGGCAAAATTAAGGCTCGTGCAGTAGTTGCAACCGATATTTCTAAAGAAGATGCAATTGCACTTGCTAAAAAGGAACTAGCAGCCGACTTAGACGGTAAAACCATTATAAAAGAAATCTACGTTCCCGGGAAATTAGTAAATATCGTTGCAAAATAAAAAACAAAAAGTCAGGTTTTATTTACCTGACTTTTTTTCTTGCATTTATATAATTTAGAAGGTATAATAGAAGTGTGAAAATGTTCGACAATTTATAATCTATAAATATTTTAAATAAACAGGTGAAAATTTTGGAAAGAGAAACAACCTTTCAAGGTATGGGCGCACTAAATTATCGCGCTGAAATTAAAATTTTAATATGCTATATTTTATCTGCCTTAAAAGAGCCGGTTCCAGAAACCGAGCTAACTCAGGTGCTTCATTATGAAGGCATTACCAACTATTTTGACGGTGCCGAAGCTATTTCGGAGCTTATAAAAAATGAGTGCATAAGAGAAATTGAAGGTGGTTTTGTTGCTACAAGTAAAGGCGCAGAACTTGCAAACACCCTAAAGCAGACGGTAGCTTTAAGCGTTAGAGAAAGAGCTATTAAGGTGGTTGCGCGTATGATGGCCCGCCGCAGACACGAAAAGGAAACCGATATTGAAATTACCAAAGCAGAGCGCGGCTATAACGTGTCTTTAAATATACTTGAGGGAGATCATTCTTTGCTTAAGCTTTCAATGAACGTTGCAGATGATATTTCTGCAAACTTTATTAAAGAGCGCATTTTAGAAGATCCTTCTTATGTTTATGCAGGACTTATTGAGCTTCTTTTAGATGAAGATATAAATTATAAAAAATAAAAGCCTCAACAACGCGTGTGCGTGACGAGGCTCTCGACTTGGAGCTGATGGTCGGAATCGAACCGACAACCTGCTCATTACGAATGAGCTGCTCTGCCATTGAGCCACATCAGCAAATATTCAGCAATTATTATTATACATTTTTTAAAAAAATTAGTCAAGGGGAGAAGACGTTGAAAACAAAAGATAATGTTAGTAAATTGGCCCTTAATTTAATAGCGTTAAGAAAATCTATGGGACTTACTCAAAGTCAGGTAGCGGAAGCTGTTGGCATTAAACGTTCAACCTATGCTTATTATGAGCGCGACACAATGCCGGGCATTGAAATTATAGAAAAACTTGCAAAAATTTACCGCATAACACCAAGTAAGGTAATGTTCCCTGATGAACACACGGAAGATACTATATTGTTTCGTGATCAAAGCGGTATAGAAATGCCAAAAATTGAGTTTGCTACCCTTTCAAGCACCGAGCAAGATTTTTTGGTAAAAACCCGTTTATTATCTGAAGAAGAACGCTTAGAACTGCAAGAAAAGCTTGACGAACTGCTTTCTCGTGATGAATAAAATAAAATTTTTACTCTTATCTTTAGATAAGAGTAATTTTTTTGCCATAAAAATTTTTAGATATTTTTGTTGACAAGCAAATAAAAGTGTGATATATTACAACTGTACTAACCGCGATAGTACAGTTATGAAGGAGGCGAATGGATGATACAGATAGATTGGAAAAGTGGCGTACCTGCATATGATCAAATTGTAAACGGTATTTCCCGTCTTGCAGTTTTGGGAGTATTACCCGAAGGCACAAAACTACCTTCTGTAAGAAGCTTCGCAGTAAAACTTGGTGTTAACCCAAACACCGTTCAAAAGGCATATTTAATTTTAGAAGGCAAAGGAATTATTTACTCTGTGGCGGGTAAAGGCTCCTTTATTTCTGCAAACGATAATGCCAAAGAAGAACTAAAACGTGGGGCAAAAAACGCTCTAACAAAAGCGGTAGAAACCGCCAAAAACGCAGGGTTAACCAAAGAAGAAATCATTGAAATTATAAATAATCTTTAGAAAGCGGGGAAGAAAGAAATGATTGTTACTTCCGATTTAGTTAAAAATTTCGGTCCAAACACCGCTCTTGATGGTATAAATCTTACCATTCAAAAAGGGCAGGTATTTGGCCTTATTGGCTCTAACGGTAGCGGCAAAAGCACACTTCTTAGAATTTTATCGGGTGTGTATTTAGCCGATAGCGGAAAGGCACTTATAGATGATCAAGAAATTTTAGACAACCCATCACTTAAAGCTAAAATTTTCTTTTTAAGTGATACCCCATATTATTTTCAGGGCGCAAACCTAAACGAAATGGCGCAGTTTTACAGCAAAATGTATGCAAACTTTTCGTTTGAGCGTTTAGAAGAACTAAGAAAGGTTTTTCCAATAAACCCAAAAACCAAAATGAATAATATGAGTAAAGGTATGATGCGCCAGGCGTCATTAATGCTTGCCTTTGCTTCTCGTCCTGAATACTTGTTTTTAGATGAAGCCTTTGATGGCCTTGACCCCGTTATGCGCGAATCTCTAAAACGCCTTATTGCAAAAGATATAATCGATAGAGATTTAACCGTAATTATTACTTCGCACAACTTAAGAGAGCTTGAAGATATGTGCGATAAAGTAGGGTTACTTCATAAAGGTAAAATCATTTTTAATGATAATCTTGATGTCTTAAAGGGTAAGGTGCATAAAATTCAGGCCGCCTTTAAAGCAATACCCCAAAAAGAAAACTTCAGCGGTTTGGATTTATTAAAATTTGAGCGCACCGGCTCAATGGTACAGCTTGTAGCACGTGGCAAAAAAGAAGAAATACTAGAACATATAAACAGAATGGATCCTATTTTACTTGAAACCATTCAACCCACCCTAGAAGAACTGTTTATATTCGAGTTAGGAGGTTTAGGCTATGACTTTGCAGAAGTTTTGGAATAATCAGACAATTCCATTTTTCAAAATGTTTGGCATAACCTTTAAAAAGAATTTGCCAATTACCATAATAGGTATTGTTTTAGCGGTATTAATTTATCCTATATACGATTTAACCCAGCTTGGAGAACTTGGTTTTTCAGAAGTGCTTGGAAGAAATGCTTATGACGTTCCTGAAAAAATGATTATTGTTTGGGTAATATCTTTAGTGGTGGCCGCAACCCTTACAGTATTAAATTTAAGCTTTTTACATAGCAAAAAAGCATCAGATATGTTTTTGGCACTTCCAATAAATCGCGGTACCGTGGTGCTTTCTCGTATAGCTTCGGCTTCGGTAGGTTCAATTTTGCCAATGGCTGTCAGCGTATTTTTTACAAGCATTATGGCGGCGGTAAGCGGTATAGAAGCAGAATATATTTTATATTTATTTAACATCTTATTATTTACAAGTATAATTAATGTTTGCTTAATATTTATTGGTGCTTTATTTATGACCTTAACCGGCCATACCTTTGATACCGTAACCTCCTTTTTAGTAACGGTAGCAGGTCTACCCATACTAGTTACAGTGGTGCTTTATTATGCATCTAATATGCTTTACGGTTTTTCAGATAATCTTGTAAGCACCAAGCTTATTTACGGTATGTCCCCCGTTTTAAGCTTTGCAATATACGGTCTTACGGTTATTGGTAATTACCCCTATTTAGGCAGAACATTTAATGCAGAATATTCATCATCTTATTATATAGATTACGATACCTATAACCCATATACCTTAATTTTTGTAATATGGGTGGCTCTTTCGGTAGTGGCTTTAATATTAACCTTTGTGTTAATTAAAAGAAGAAAATCCGAAACCGCCGGTGAGCCCTATTCCTTTAAGTTTGTACCTTATTTTATTCAGGCGCTTGTTGGTGTTGTTGCCGCAATTTTCTTGGGTGAAATGTTTACAAACTTTGAGATTGGCAACATTACCTTTACCTATATACTTTTTGCGCTTGTGGGTTCAACAATAGCGTCTGTAGTAATTGGGGCTATTGTAAACCGCGGCTTTAAAAAGACAGTTAAAAACATTGTTATTGGCGTTATCTGCGGTCTTGTAACAATTAGTTATGGTTTAGTGCTAAAATACGACGCCTTTGGTTTTGTAAGCTATATTCCAGAGTCTTCAGAAATACAACAAGCAAGTTTTAATTATTATAAGGGATTTACAAATTATAGTTTTGCAAACACCACCTATACAGAAAAAGAAGATATTGAAGCTTTAATAGAAGCACAAAGCGCAATAATTGAAACACGTAATACGAATTCTGAAATTATTGGTGAAATGTATATTGAATATATTTTAACCGATGGCTCCAGAATTACAAGAACCTATACAACCTATAATAATGCTTCGCTTGAAAAGATAAATAATCTTGTAAAGGATGAAAAATTCTTGAACGATTATATGGTTATTTCCGACGATATTGTAACGGTTTATAACTGCTATTATAGCAGTGAAACCGACCGCTACGAAGAAGATCCTGTAATAACCATGAATAATACTCAAGCCGAAGAATTTGGCGAAGCCTTTATAAAGGATCTACGCGCAGGTGCGGGTGAAACGCTAAATCCTTATAGCAATTATTATCAAATTGATTTCAGAGATACCCTTTATTTCCACGATAAAAACCATACCGAACTTAAAGAAGATGAAATAAACAGGTACTACTCGGTAGGTCAAATAAGACTGAATAATAAGTTTACCAACACCTTAAATTATTTAGAAAGTATAGGCGCCGATTTAAGTGAGCTTGTAATGACACGTTAACAAAAAAGACTGATTCATTAGCCAGAGGTGGCTAAGGACAGTCGGGGTATGTAGAATACGGTGTAGCCGATAAAGGCTACGCCGTATTTCTCTTTTACGCCACTCTTGGCGGATTCTTGCGGATTTCTTCTTTTGCATCAATAATTGTCTGTGCAT
>JAZNNZ010000107.1:0-6835 GCA_045580525.1 Acutalibacteraceae bacterium | reverse complement strand
ATTAAAAATAAACAAAAATCAACCATTAAATTCAACTAACGGTTGATTTTTAATTATTTTGAAGCATTTATAATCAACTTTGATAGAACATCTATTTCCTGCTTAGTATTAAAAATTGAAGGTGATACTCTTACCGCTCCGGTTTTTATTGTGCCAATTGTTTTATGGGCAAGCGGTGCGCAATGCAGTCCCCCACGAACAGCGACATTGTTTTTATTTAAATATTCCGCAATTTCTTCGGAATGTTTGCCTTCAATATTAAAGCTTATTATAGGAGAAACCTTTTGGTCGGGCGCTAGAGAAACTATATTTACATTTTTAAAATCCACAATATTTTCATAAAGCATTTTGCATAAATAATTTTCGTAAGAAAAGACGTCTTTTTGTTTTATAAATTCAAGCCCCGCATTCAGCCCCATAATGCCGGGTAAATTTTGTGTGCCGCTTTCTAATCTATCAGGTAAAAAGGGCGGCATATCTTCGCTTTCAGACAGGCTGCCGCTTCCCCCTTTTATAAGAACCTTGTTTGGCGTTTTATTTGCAATTAAAACACCAATGCCCATTGGGGCGTAAAGACCTTTATGCCCTGCTATTGCAACATAATCTGCACAAGACGCATCAACAGGTATTACCCCCGCAGTTTGCGCGGCATCAACAATAAACATAAGGCCTTTCTCTTTACAATAGCGGCCTATAGCTTTAATGTCGTAGCATTTACCCGTAACATTACTTGCGTTTGTGCAAACTACCGCTTTTGTGTTTGCATTTACAACCTCTTTAGGATGGTTATAAAACACCTTATACCGCTTGGTTTTTAAAGGTCTTAAAACCGCGTTATGCTCATATGCAGATATGGCGCACTCACCTTCTATATCGTATAAAGCCATATTTAGTGAAGCGGTACAACCCGAAGTAAACACAACGTTTTCTGCGTTTACGTTAAAAAAAGATGCAATATTTTTACGCGCATTATAAATTTCATCTGCCGCCTTTAAAGACAAGCTATGACCGCTTCTGCCGGGATTGGCAGAATAATTTTTTAAGGCGTTATTTACTGCATTTATAACACAGTTAGGTTTTATATGAGTGGTTGCGGCATTGTCTAAATATATCAAGCTAGTCACCTATTTCAATAATACCTAAAATTGATGTGCCGCTAGATTTTAAAAGGTCCACTCCTTTTTGGTCTGTTACCACTCCATAGCCGCAACCTAATCGTTTTAAATTGTTTGGCTGACGTTTAACCTCTGCTTTAATCTTGTTTTTTATTAAAAAATCACGGGCAATGTAGGCTTTTGTAAGGCCGCCCGTTATTACAAAACTTTTCATTTATAACACTCCCTTTATCATAATATGAAAAATATGTATATTTGGCAAAAAAACTTGCATATTTGCCCTTTAAGATATATAATAAGTTAGTATTATAATATTATGGAGGATAATATGTCCGAAGTTATCAGTATAAAATTTAAGCCTGACGGTAAAGAGTATTACTTTAACCCAAACGGCAAAGTATATAAAGAAGGCGAAATGGTAATTGTTACAACCAGCAAAGGTACAGAATGTGCTACCGTTTCTAAAACAAATCACGAAGTAAGTGAAAACCACATCGTTAAGCCTTTATGCTTGGTTGAAAGAAAGGCAAACGAAGCCGATCTTAAAAAGCTTGAACAAAACAAAGAAAAAGCAAAAAAAGCTTTTTCCGTTTGTGAAGAAAAAATTGTTTCGCACGGTCTTGATATGAAGCTTGTTGACGTTGAAGTAAGCTTTGACTCAAACAAAATGACCTTCTGCTTTACTTCGGATGGTCGTGTGGATTTCAGAGAGCTTGTAAAGGATCTTGCCGCTACATTCCACGCACGTATTGAGTTAAGACAAATTGGTGTTCGTGATGAAGCAAAAATGCTGGGTGGTCTTGGCATTTGCGGTCAACCCTTTTGCTGTTCAAGATTTTTAGATGATTTTCAGCCTGTTTCTATTAAAATGGCAAAAGAACAGGGCCTTTCATTAAACCCCACCAAAATTTCAGGCTGCTGCGGCAGACTGATGTGCTGCTTAAAATATGAGCAGGATGCTTATGAGTATTTAATTAAAACAACACCTAAAAAAGGTTCAACCGTTATAACCGAAGACGGTGAAGGCATCGTTTTAGACGTAAATCTGCTTAAAGGTAATCTTATAATTCGCGTAGGTGAAGACGGTATTCCAACAAAGTACCATAAATCTGAAGTAAGATTTAAAAAGCACCACAAAGCAGAAGCAGAAAAGAAAGAAGACGAAGAATAATTTTTTAAGAGCAGAGTAATCTGCTCTTTATTTTTTGGAAAAATTTAAGAAAACAAAAAGAAAAACACGCAAAAAGAATAAACAAAAACATTATAAAGCGAGAAAATCCTAGTATTTAAAGGGTTTTTCTCGCTTTATTTTTTTGCAAAAAAGTCGGGGCGCATTTTTGTTTTTTTGTGTTTACAATGGCATTAGATTCAAAAAAAGGAGAGATGCTTTATGCCCAAAAGGAAAAACGTTAAGGACTGCTTAAAGCAGCTGCTTAACTCTAATTTTAAAGAAAACGGTGAAGTATTAAGTGGCAGTATGCTACTTGCAAAGGGGCTTTTTTCTTCGGCTAAAGGCGGTAACCTACCCGCCCTTAAGGCGTTACTTGAAATAACCGATGAAGAAAAAGAAAACAAAAGCCTTTCACAGCTGTATAAAGCACTGACAGACGAAGATGTATAAATGCTGCAACTGCTTTAGACTAATGGAAAAAGGAATGGTAATAGAAAACCACCTGACGGGTGATGAATATTACGTTTTAGAAGAGGTTTGTCCCTATTGTAGAAACTACGTTTATGAGACGGAAGAAGGTGATGAAAATAATAATTAAAAAATTATCTTGCAAACAAAAGACACTTTTAAAATGGTGTCACAAAGAAAATGGCTTTGACAACATAATTTGTGACGGCGCGGTGCGTTCGGGTAAAACCATAATAATGGGAATTTCTTTTATACATTGGGCCATGCGATATTTTAACAATAAAAGCTTTGCGCTTATTTCTAAAACCATACGCCAGGCCGAAAGAAACATTATTATACCGCTGCTTTCCTGTCCTGACGTAACCGATTATTTTAAGCTGGAGTACCAACGCTCCAACGGAGTTTTAAAGGTAAAAAGCAACCAAAGCAGTAACACCTTTTATTTGTTTGGCGGTAAGGATGAATCATCTTTTGCGCTTATACAAGGTATTACCCTTACGGGTGTTATGTTTGATGAAGTAGCCTTAATGCCAAAAAGCTTTGTTGAACAGGCCGTGGCCCGTACCCTTTCTGAAAAAGGAGCAAAGCTATGGTTTAACTGCAACCCCGAAAACCCAAATCACTGGTTTTATAAGGAATGGATTTTAGATGCAAAAAACGAAAATCAAAAAAACAGTCTTTATTTACATTTTTTAATGAACGATAATCCCGTTTTAAGTTTAGACCAGCTAAAAAAAGCCGAAAGCCTTTATAGCGGAATATTTTATGAACGTTATATTTTAGGTAAATGGGTACGCGCAGAAGGGCGTATTTACGATGATATTAAGCCGCTTTTGGTTGATAAGCTAAACGCGCAAAAGGAACGCTTTATTATTGGTGTTGACTTTGGCGGCAACCGTAGTAAAACCACCTTTGTCGCAAGTTTAATATTAAAGAATTTTAGCGGTGTTTATGTAATTGCAGATTACAAAGTTTTGGGTAAAAAGGGTGAAATTGATATTGAAAGAATATCTAACGAACTATGCCTTTTTATTGACCGCATAGAAAAGGCCTCAGGTTTTAAGGTAGACGAAATAAGGGCAGATAACGCCGAACAATATCTAATTAATTCACTCAGAAAAAGCCTTTATAAAAAAGGATACCGTGCTTCAGTAAGAGATAGCGATAAAGGAAAAATTCTGGATAGAATACGTTGTACCGATTCTTTAATAAAAACCAAAAAGCTTTATATAAACCGCGACTGTAAACTCTTAATTGAAGGACTTGAAAATGCGGTTTGGGATGAAAAGGCGGCAGAAAAAGGTGAAGACAGACGACTTGACGATTTTACAAGTGATATTGATATACTTGATGCCTTTGAGTACTCTTTTTCTCCTTATATTCAAAACCTTACACCACAAATATTTAAACCCCAAAAGGACCGCGGCGGCATGATACGCCCCGAAGACTTTAAAGGCTTTTGGAGTTAGAAAGGAAACAATATGGAATTTATTTTTTATATTTTAATTTTAGTACCACTATTTTTTATAGCCTTTTTTGCAGGTTTTATGGGTTACAAAACAACCCAAAAAGCCGACAAAAAGCGCATAACAAACTATTATTTTAAACAAAACGAAAACCAAAATTCTGACCTTGCCGATTTTTTAAACTATGACGGCAGTAATAAAAAAGGAGATAACTAATGGAAAATAACAATTTTACCGCTGACGTTAGTTTGGACACCACTCAAAATGACGTCGCATTAACTATAGACAACGATTCCGCCACTTTGGACACCACACCAAGCGACACGGAAGAACCCTTTGTAACCGTGAAATACAATCACAATCAAAAAAACTATTCTTTAAAAGAGGCGGCAGAGCTTATTCAAAAGAATATGCATTATGATTCAAGTATTAAAAAACTGCAGTTTTTAGCAAACAGCAAAGGTAAAAAGCTACCAGAGTTTGTTAATGAGATATTTGAAAATGCCGAGCTTTCGGAAATTGCACGGTTACAAGAAGAATTTGCGGATGATGAAACCGGCTTAACAAACGCCCTAAACAGCCGCAAAGAAAAATTTGAAAGGGCATTTTTAGAGATGCTTCATAACGAGGAAAAACCACAAAGCCTTAACCAGCGGTTAGCTGATGAATATTTTGAACTTGTAGAGTATTTCCCCGAAATTGCAGGCATCGAAGAAATACCCGATGCGGTACTTAAAGAAAGTGCCAAAAGCAACAAAAGCCTTGTGCTTTGCTATGCAATACACTTAGCTAAAGAACAAGAAAAATTGTTAAAGGGAGCCGAGCAAAACAATAAAAACAACCTAAGCTCAGCCCCATCTTTAAGCTCAACCGTGGTTGCAGGAGAAGATCCAACCATTTTAGCCATGCTTAAAGGAATACGAAAATAATTTAAAGGAGAAATAAAAAAATGGCAATTAACTCATTAGATTTTCAAACCAAATTAACCGGCGAATTAGACAAAGCCCTTGCAGCTGTATCTGTAACAGGCTTTATGGCCGACAACCTTATGCGTCAGAAATTTGTAGGCGCAAAAAACGTACTTATTCCTGATCTTGAAATGCAAGGTCTTGCAGAATATGACCGCGACAGCGGATTTAATCAAGGCTCTGTAACGGTAGATCAAAAGACCTATACCTTAACCCAAGACAGAGCAAGAACATTTTCTATTGACCGCGAAGATATGGACGAAACCGGTGTTGCAAACCTGGCAGGTCAAATTATGGGCGAATTTGTAAGAACAAAGGTTGTGCCCGAAGTTGACGCTTATACACTTTCTAAAATTTGCAAGGTTGCAACCGAAGAAGGCAACGTTATTAATTTAGAAGAAGGCGAAACAATTGAAGAGAACTGCGTTAAATTAATTAACAAAGCAATTAACAGCATTAACGAAATTACCGGTTACGAAGAAGAAGTTGTTGTGTTTGTAAACCCCACTGTTTATTCAGCCCTTATGAACACACCCGAATTATCACGTCAGTTAGTAATTTCTGATTTTGCAAAGGGCGAAATTTCTACAAAGGTACAAAAATTAAATAACGCCTCTATTATTCCAGTACCCACCGCAAGAATGAAGACTGTTTATGAATATTTAAACGATGGCGAAGGCGGCTTTAAAGCGGCTGAAGATGCAGAAAACATTGGTATTCTTGCATTACCTAAAAAGGCTGCTTCTTTGGTTAAAAAGACCGAGAAAATCCGTGTATTTAACCCAGATCAAAATACAGCTATGGATGCTTATAAATTTGATTACCGTTTATACTACGATACTTTTGTTAAAAACAGCGTTAAAAACACTATTTTTACTTACGTTTATTAAAAATCTATACTCCCCCTGCCTTTGCAGGGGGAAATTTAAAAAAGGGGGAACAAAATGAATACTCCAAGCGAAATTTTTAAAGCTTTTGAAAAGCTAAAAGACCATAAGGCTTCTTTGGGAAGCCGCGGCATAAATGACCAAGCCGAAATAAACGAACGCTTTTTTATTGGTGACCAATGGAACGGTGTAACAACAAGCAGTGACAGACCGCTTGTAAGAAACAACGTAATTAAGCGCATTGGCGAATTAAAGCTTTCAACAATAAATAATCCCGTTACGGTAAATTTTTCGGCTGACGGTATACCCGAGACTACAGAAATAAAAGAAAAGGTAAGAAGTATAAAAAGCACAATGCCTTCTACTATTGACGGTATTGAGCACACCGAAGAAATTAACCTAATTATGAGCGCCATGAGCAACTATTTTGAAGTTACAAGCGAAAGGCTTAACTTTGAAAAAATTCGCGAACGCGCACTTATTGACGCCTATATTTCAGGTACCGGCATTATTTACACCTATTGGGACAGCAATATAAATACCGGCCTTTACTTTGACCAAAACCGCCAAAAACCAATTATGGGCGATATTGCGGTTGAAACTTTAGACATTGAAAACGTTTATTTTGGCGATGGCTCTATAGACGACGTTCAATCTCAGCCATACATTATTATTGCTCAGAAAATTGCTTTAGATAAGATAAAGCAAGAAGCAAAGCAAAACGGTATAAATATTGAACCTGTGGCCGATGAAAGTGATG
>JAZNNZ010000106.1:0-5179 GCA_045580525.1 Acutalibacteraceae bacterium | reverse complement strand
TCACCCTTATAGGTGTATTCATAGCGGTCTTTTCCATTAGAAATTATAATGGTTTTTTCTTTAGTGCCGCCAACAGTTTCAATAGTGGCAGACTTTAAATTTGCAGTAATTTTTATGGCTTTTATATAGTCTTCGGGCACCGCTTCAAGCCACACGGTTTGCCAAATACCGCTAATTGGGGTGTACCACATACCACCACGGTTTTGTCTTTGTTTACCGTAGCACATTTCGGTATCGGTAGTATCGGTTACAATAACCCTTATTTTATTTTTACCAAGCTTTATAAAGCTTGTAATATCAAATTCAAAGGGTAAATAACCACCCACGTTTTCCCCAACGCGGCGGTCGTTTATATAAACTTCGCAAATGTTATCTACCGCACCAAAATGCAAAATAAGACGGTCTTTTAAAAAGCTTTCTTCAAGCTTTATAACCTTTTCGTAAACCAAAACAGAGTTTTTGTGAAAACGTCTGTTAACACCTGAAGCGTGGCTTTCGGGTGGCATTGGAACGTTAATTTTACCGTTAAAAATTTTGTTCTCTTTTAAATAAACCTTAAAATCCCATTTACCGTTGAGATTTAAAAAACTCTCTCTTTTTAGTGTTGGTCTTGGGTAAACAGAAAACGGAATTTCTTTGCTTTCATATGGGGTTGCTAAATTATTGTTCATTTGTTTTTTCCTTCTTTATAAAGCATAAAGCAATTAAAACCACCACCGCAACTATTAAAGCTGCATAGAAAATATTCTGGTTAGGTACAAAGCTTGTGGTACCATCGTTATTAGTAATAATTTCGGCATTTTTAAGTACGGTTTTACCAATATAAGGACCAACAACACCCGGAATAAGCACCTGTGAAAAAATTCTTATTCCCTGCAGTCTTCCGGCCTTGCCAGTGGGGGTATAATCACGTATAACCGCGCCGAAAACTGCCATACCGCTAAGATAGCCGCACATCATAAAGAGTGAGCCTATAAAAACAGGTAATTTGGCCTTAAAAATACCTAAAATTATAAAACCTACGCAAAGCGAAATTAATGCTATTACAGATGAAAATTTAAAGCCTTTTTTATCGTAAACTCTGCCCCACAAAGCGGTTACAACACTGGCAATAATAATTGCGGGTGCCATAATAAGCACGTAATCTGCCATTTTTAAAGATACTTCGTAATAAATTATTAAATATGGCATAAAAATTTGTATTGCAATATTAAATAAAACGAATAATCCTAAAGACGTATAAAGCTTTTTATTTTCTTTAACGGTGCTTGGTTTAAAACCATAAAAAATGTTACCAAAATAGCTTTCTTTTGATGGCTCAATATCAGGCTCTTTAATTATAAAAAAGCCTAAAACACCAATAACAAGTGTTAAAATTCCTATAATTAAAAATATCATACTCCAAGAAGAAGCCTGATTTAAATCAAAGGCCATAAAGCCGCCAAAAACCGCCAAAATTGCAACAAGAGGCATCATTGCGTTTATGCCTTCGGCAGCGCCGCGGTTAGAGCTATCGGTACTATCAGTTAGCCATGCATTAAAAGCAGCATCGTTTGCGGTGGAGCCAAAAAAGGTCATAACACAGTCAAGTATTATTGTTAATGAAACCCCAACCGCAGCCGCCGAAACGGTCAATGGGAAAAGCTTATTAATGGTTGTTGTATTAACTGCCATAAAGCTTAAAATTGATATACCCCAAAGTATATAACCACCCGAAATAAATAGTTTTCTTTTACCGATTTTATCAGATAACGCACCCATAAAAACGGTGGTTACGGTGGCGGCAATTGCAGACGCCGCAACCATTAAAGAAATATCGGAAGCAGAAGCCGAAAACATTTTATAAATAAAAACATTGAAATACATATTTTCTACTACCCAGGCAATCTGCCCCATTAGTGAAAACAATGTTAGTGCCAAGTAAAAACGACCCGAAAGTTTAGTTTTCATAATAAACTCCTTAAGTTTTATTTGTAATTATTATAACACAATTTAATAATATATTAAAGCGTTTTTTGTCTTTACAAATTTTTAAAAAGGTTATATAATAAAGAAAAACCTAATTATGAGGTGTTTTTATGGAAAACAAGCGCATTTATTTGCTTCCAAAAGGCAATTATTACAAGGCAAATTTACATTGTCATACCACCCTTTCGGACGGTAAATTTTCACCCGAAGAAATTAAAAAATTATATATGCAAAAAGGCTACAGCATTGTGGCTTTTTCTGACCACGAAAAGCTTATTCCACACCCCGAACTTGAGGATGAAAACTTTATTCCTCTAACCTCGGTGGAATATATGTGGAATGAACCGGGTATTCCTTGGCCGGGTCCAAGATCATATCATTTTAATTTTATCGCTAAAGATAAAACCAAAGATAGATTTGTTGAATTTAAGCGTGAATATTTTATTCCCACCGTTGCAAAGCTTTTAAAGGATGCAAAGAAAGACGGCTTTTTATGTCAGTATAACCACCCACGCTGGTCAATGCAAAAGGATACCGACTTTTTAAATTTGTGGGATTTAGATTTGTTTGAGGTTTTTAACAACGCAGGTGAAGTTGATTTGTTTTGTGGTGATGGTGAGCACGAATACACGCAATTTTGCCGCGGCGGCGGAAGATGTTTCCCCGTTGCTACCGATGACACCCACAAAGAGCAACACCTTTTTGGTGGCGCAACCTATATTTTTGCAGAAGAATTTAATTACGATAACGTTATCGATTCTTTAGAAAAGGGCAACTGCTATGCTTCAACCGGTCCAATTTTTAAGGACCTTTATATTGAAGACGGTAAAATTCATATTTCCTGCAGCGACGTTATGCTTGTTAACCTTTTAACTGATGGACGAAACCATTGTGTTAAAAGCTCTAAAGATCGCATAGATGACATTAACGAAATTACCTTTACTCTTCCAAAATTTAAAGACTTTTTAAGGGTTAGAATTATTGATTCCAATGGACAAAAAGCAATTACTCGCGCCTATTATAAGGAGGAGTTATAATGGCAAGAAAATATTTATTTAATAAAGATTACAAGTTTTATAAGGGCAACTTTCACTGCCACTCCACCTGTTCAGACGGTGTTTTAACCCCTGAGCAAATTAAAGAGGCTTATATACAACAAGGTTATAGTGTTGTAGCATACAGTGACCACAACGTTATGATTCCCCATCCTGAGCTTATTGATGAAAACTTTGTGGCAATAACCGCGGGTGAATATAACTTTTCGGACCAATATTCACGTTGGCCTAACGACGGACAATATCACCTTAACTTTTTTGCAAAAAACAAAGACCAAGAGGGCTTTATTCCTTTTGAAATGGAATATAGCACCAAAAACGTTAGCAAACTATTTGCCGATGCCCAAAAGGCGGGATTTTTATGTGAGCTTTGCCACCCGCGTTGGTCTTATAATGCACCACGCGATTTTGTAGATATTGAAAATATGGACGCATTTGAAATTATGAACGGTGGAAGCCAATGGGCAACAAGCGACGGTGAATGCGAATATGAATATGATTTGTTTATGCGTTACGGCAATAAGCCGGTAGCTGTGCTTGGCGGCGATGATAACCACGGCTATGACGATAGATTTTGGGGTTGGACCTGGCTTAGCTTACCCGAACTTACTTATGACAGCGTTATAAACGCCATTGAAAAAGGTGAATGCTATGCTTCCTGGGGACCTGAAATAAAAGAAGCTTATATAGAAGATAACAAGCTTTATATAAAAACATCTCCCTGTAAAAAAATTGGCGTATTTACTAACACAAGAGCATGTGCAACAGCTTACGCAAGTGACGGAGAAAACTCCTTAACAGAAGCGGTGTTAGACCTGAATTTTGATTTTAAATATATGAGAATTTGTGTTGTTGATAAAGCTAACAACCGCGCTTTAACAAGAGCATATTTAAAAGAAGAACTATAAAAAAAGACCGAGAAATTCTCGGTCTTTTTTATTCCTTACTTTGTCTTTTTCGCATTTTCTCCCAGTTATAAAACCCGTAAATATCGTTAATTAAAAACATTAAAAAGCATATAACCATTGGCAAATAAGAAATGTTTTTTATACTGGCTATTACCCATAAAACAATAAGCACAATATCATTTGCGGCATATGCTAAAGCATAATAAGATGAACGCAAATATGTTAAATAAACCGCTAAAAAGCTGGTTGTTATTGAAATTGTTGAAACCAAAAGACTCTCGGTATTTAGCGCCTTTAAAATAAAGTAAAACGCGGCGGTTACTGCGGCGGTTAAAATAAGCATTATAACAATATCTTTTTTGGTTAATTTTTTAACCGCAACCTCTTTGGTGTTTCCATAAGGGTTTTTAATCCACTCAATTGTAGCCATTACAGACATTGGGGCTGTCATACACAAGTATGTAATAACCTCTCCATAATACTTAAAATAAAATGAAACAATGCCATAAAAGACAGCAAAAATTACACACAAAATTTCTCCAATAACTCTGCCCTTTGCAACAAAAATAAGAGCTGTTACCCCAATTAAAGAAGAAATGAGCGTCAGATAATCTTTCTCAGGCGATAGTAAAAACGATGCTGTTACCACAACAAGCGATGTCAACCAAAGCGCCCTTTCAAAACGGGTTAAATCTTTAAACGGATTTTTTATTTTCATACATTTCTCCAACAAAAAAGCATTCGCAATACACCTTCAAAGACCTAATGGTGTATTAACGAATGCTAATATTTTTATGCATTCACTACCCGGTGGCAGTTTTTATTATTTTAACATATTTTTAAAGTTTGTCAATACCATTTATTTTTACCAATAAACGCGCATCCTTTATAGCATTTCCAGTTATTCTTTGGATTTCTGCACTCATGCAAAATCTCACACTCTCTGCAATAATGTGGTACATTAATAATAAAATTTCTTTTTTCTTCGTCTGCGAAAATATAATCTATCAAATCCGAAATCATTTGCATCGTTTTTCTAAAAGCAAAATAACTCATTAATATTCCCCACCTTGTAATATGGGGAACATATCCCCTTAATAAATAAGATTATAACCCCCATAATAATATATGTCAAGGGGGGAAAACAATGATAGTTTTTGATAAATTATGGATTACAATGAAGCAAAAAGGTTTTACAACCTATAAATTAAGAGAAAAATGCGGAATTGATAGCAAAACTATTAGAAG
>JAZNNZ010000105.1:0-3374 GCA_045580525.1 Acutalibacteraceae bacterium | reverse complement strand
TAAGCTTTAGAAAGTCGCTATAATCAAGACCGTTATTTATAAAAAAGATGTTATCGTTTCTGTAATTTCCACTCCACAGTCTCTCTTCGTTTATTTCGCGTATTTGCATTTCAGCAATATCTTTTTCCAAAAAAACTATTAATACTCTATTTGGAGCGTTTTTGGGCCTAATAATATATAACCATAAATTTTCAATTGATATTGTAAGACCTAAAATAGCTAATATAATAATAAAATATGTAAGTATAATTGTAAGCAAGTTACCACCTCAACATATTTTATGCCAATAAAATAATATTGCTACTATAAAAATAAGGAACTTAAATTAAGTTCCTTATTTTGTTATTTTATGGTTATAGTGGCGGTATATGAACCAATTTGCCAAATCATACCGTTTTCGCTGCAGTCTATCATTACGTCAACGCTATGATCACCTGAAGTTTTACCGCTAAGATCTGCAACCGCAATTAAATCGTTTGAATCAATTCGCCACATAATATTTCTTGGGGCACAGATTTTAACGTTCTTAATTTCAGAAGCTAAGGTTCCTTTAGTATCTCCAATGCTTTGAAAATTATTTACAGAAAAAGTTTTAACTTGGTAGGTGTTCATATCATTAAAAGTAACCGTAATTTCTGTAGACTGATCATAAACTTTTATGCCATTTGGCAATATAGGTCTTAAAATAAATTCATAATTGTCAGGAGAAAGTGTAAATAGATCGATAGCTTCCAACTGAATAGAAGATATAGAATCTATTGTTTCGGCTGGTCCAATAATATAAATTTTATCATAGTTTAATGAGTAATTTAAGTTTTTAGGATCAAATCCTTCAGGTAGATTACTGAAGGTAACAACAATTGGTACTTCTTTTGCTTTACTTACCGGAACTGATATTTCAACAGTAGTAACATCTACATTATCTACAGAAGTTATTTTAAATAAAGATTTGTCTAATTCATTACCATGAGCATCAAGCAATAATAAGTTAGCTGTAAATCCTGTGGTTTCAGAAAGTACTGCATCTACAGTTGCTTTTGCTACGATTTTATCAAGTAATTGTAATTCTGATCTTGGTCCTTTTACGGTAACTACAGAATAATTACTATCGCTAACAATAGCTTTTTCAGCAACAAGTCCAGCTACAGCGGATGCTCCCTCAGCTTCGGCAATAACCGTAAACTTTTTGGTATCAATATAATCGAAAGATGCAAGTATAACTCCCGGGTTAGCGCCAATCACTTCGAATTCATCTTGTGAAACTTTGGTTGCTTTTAATTCAAGATTATATTTACCCGGAGCAGTAACGTTTGAAAGGGAGGCTGTTACGTTAACATCTGATGCCGTTAAGGAACTAACAATGTATTTTGGACCCTTTACGGAAACCGAAACAGTTTGAATGGTTTTCTCGTTATTAATAATGTCAAGACCACGTTCGCCGGCGGCTGTGCCTTCAACCTGTATGGTAATGGGAACGTCGTGTATTATAAATTCGGTTTCCGGAGCCTGAACAATTGTAATAACCATCCATGAAATTATTGCAATTACTATAGAAAATGCTATTACAAACTTGTCATTAAAGAAAAGCTTTTTCAAAGAAAAATTACTCTTGATTTTCATTGTCTGAATCATCCTCCTTTTTAAAGATTTTTTTAAAGAAGGACAAAATGTTTTTGTCTTTAGATTGTTCTTCGGTTGGGATTAATCTTTTTGATAGTTCTGCAAAGAGGGTAACGGTGTTAAAGTTTCTATCTAATACACCGTTTTCTGCTATTGAAATTGTTCCTGTTTCTTCCGAAACAACAATTACAACAGCGTCTGATGCTTCACTTATACCGATTGCAGCACGATGACGTGTTCCAAGATTGTTATTTAATC
The DNA here is from genome assembly GCA_045580525.1 of Acutalibacteraceae bacterium. GTDB lineage: Bacteria > Bacillota > Clostridia > Oscillospirales > Acutalibacteraceae > UMGS1279. The sequence goes on along the minus strand of JAZNNZ010000105.1, from coordinate 1,496 downwards.
CATCACTTTGTACAAGCGGCAAAATGCAACCTGCTGCCGCAATCTTTCCATCTCTAATGATAATTGCTCCGTCATGCAAAGGAGAATTCGGGAAAAATATGCTGGAAATTAAAGTGCTTGAAACATCTGCATCAATAACTGTACCTGTGTTTACAATTTCACCAAGTTGAGTATTTTTTTCGCAAACTATTAAAGCGCCAATTTTTTGGTCCTGCATATTTCCTGCTGCTTTGCAAATAGCAGAAATTGCTTTTTCAGAATCTTCATTGTTGTTTGAATTTCTGTTAAATAAACCTAACTTAGATCTACCAACACGCTCTAGAGCTCTTCTTAATTCCGGGTGGAATAAAATAACAGCAACAATTAAAGCAGAATCGAAAAGCTTGTATAAAAGCCATTTCATTGTTACTAAATTAAACCATTGTGATAAAACCCAAACAGCAAATAAAATTAAAATACCTTTAACTAATTGGGTTGCTCTGGTATCTCTAAAAAAGCATATGCATTTATAAATTAGATAGGTTACAACGATTATATCGATAATATCAAAAATCGATATTCCTGTGACAACATTTACTATTAAATTCCAAAAAGAAGCAATAGCATCTAATATTGTACTCAAATTGTTCATCCTTTCTAAAGTTATTCTCTTTATATTTTATCATATTTTATTACTACTTATCAATAGTTAATTATAATAATTATAAATATTTTCTGCAATATTTTGCGGAACAATTTGGTTAAGTTCGTTTATTGAAGCAGAAGTAATGTTTTTAATTGATTTAAAGTGTTTTAATAATGCTTTGGCTCTCACTTTGCCAACACCTTCAATTGCTAAAAGTTCGCTTGTGACACCTTTTTTTGTATTTAATGACCTATGATAGGTTATTGCATATCTATGAACTTCCTCTTGAATGTTATAAATAAGATTATATGCACGTTTATTAGCTTTAATTGAAATAATGCTTCCGCTAGAAGTTATGGCGCGTGTTTTATGCTTTGAATCTTTTACCATTCCAAAAACAGGGATATTATATCTAGTTACAATATCTTTTATTGCATTAATTTGTCCTTCACCTCCATCAATTAAAATTAAATCTGGTAAAGTGGAGAACGTCTCATCTGTAGTATTATTTTCGTACTCATTAAATCTGCGGGTTATTACTTCACGCAACGAGGCAAAGTCGTCTCCTGCTTGTGCAGATTTTATAATAAATTTTCTGTAGCCTTTTTTGTAAGGTTTACCATCTTTGAATACAATTAAACCACCCACTCCGTTACTGCCTGCTGTATGGGAAATATCATAAGATTCAATTATTTTGGGTGTTTTGCTTAAATTAAGTAGTTTAGTAATTTCATCTAAAGCGGCAGTTTCGTGTGTATTAAAACCGATGTTTTTAGCTAGATGTTCAGAAGCGTTAAGAGATGCCATTTTTAGTAGCTCGTAATTTTTGCCTTTTACGGGCTTTATTATTTCAACATTTTTGTGATATTTT
>JAZNNZ010000104.1:0-3743 GCA_045580525.1 Acutalibacteraceae bacterium | reverse complement strand
TGTAATGGAAAATGGCAGAAAATATAGATACGCTTTGTGCAAAATTGACGTTATAGAATTAGGATTATAGTGTGATTTTAAGGTGACAAAATGAAAGAAAATTATATTTTCAGAAAAATTAAAAAACATGAAATCCCCGCAATGTTTGAAATAATAGGGGAAAGGGTTGCTTGGATGGATAAGGTTGGTATAAAGCAGTGGAACACCACCAATTATGCCGAGGTCTATCCGCTTTCTTATTTTGAGCACAAGCGCCAATTAGGGGAAGTCTTTGTTTTAGAAGAAATAAAAACCAAAACAATTGTCGCTGCCGCAGTTTTAATGAAAGAGGACGCCCGTTGGCCTGATATAGCATCGGCGCTTTATTTACACAACTTTGCTACCAGAATAGATTATAAAGGTGTGGGTAGCATCTTTTTAGAATTTGCCGAAGAATATACCAAATCAAAGGGTTATCAATATATGCGGCTTGATTCTGACGTTGATAATAGACCGTTAAAAGGATACTATACCGTCCGCGGTTATAAAGCGGTGGGTGAATGTGTAGACGGTTTATATAAAGGCACACTCCGAGAAAAAAGGCTATAAACTCTTAACATAAATTTAATCTTTGTTTCATTGACAAAGCAAAATATGTTATTTATAATATATTTAATAACATTAAAGGAACTATACAATGATTAAAAAGTGGTTTGAAAATTTATGGTACCATTATAAATGGTTTATTGTAACGGGTGTTTTAGCGGTTTTTGTTTTAACCGTTGTAATCGCTCAGTGTGTTTCGCGCCCAAAATACGATTTATCGGTTGTGGTGGCATTTACTAAAACCGCTATGACTTACGAGCAAACCGAAACCATAAAAAATGGGTTAATGGACTATATGGAAGATTATAATGGCGACGGTGAAATAAATTTAAATCTTTTAAACTGCACCTTTAATGAAGATAGCGAAGACGTAAATTACGTAATTTCTATGCGTCAAAAGCTTCAAATGAGCGCCATGGGTGAAAACTCGGCAATTTTATATATAACGGACGATAACGGATTTTCTTATATTGACAATATAAAGGCCGATGTAGGCGGCTTTTTTCAAAACGCGAATTTACCCTTATTTAACGGAAAAGCTTTAAAAATAAGCGATATGGACTTTTATAAGGAACTTCAAGCACAAGAAGGGGAAATACCTGAAAACATTTACATTTCAAAGCGCATAATAAAAGGCACCCTAATTGAAGCCGAAACCGATACAGCCTATTATGAACAAGCTTCTGATAAACTTTTAAACAGCATAAATGATAAATTTTAAATAAAATAAAAAAGACCTAACAATTTGTTAGGTCTTTTATTTATATGCTTACGGTCTTTGACCAAGCCCACCTTCAAGTGTTAGGGTTTCGCCGGTCATGTATTTAAAGTCTGGGTGAGAAAGCTGAACGCAAACTCTGCCAATTTCATTTTCGGCGTCGCCAAAATGCCCTGCGGGTGGAGTATGAACGTTCTTTTCAAATGCATCGGGGTAAGCAAGTTTAAACTGTTCAAGCTGAGCAGTCCAAGCAAGCGGACATATAATATTTACGTTAATACCGTCTTTTGCCCATTCTGTTGCGGCAACACGTGTAAGACCGCGTATACCTTCTTTAGCAGCGGCATATGCGCATTGACCAAAGTTACCAAACAGTCCCGCACCGGATGCAAAGTTAATAACAGAACCCTTTGCTTCCTTTAAATACGGGTAACAGGCCTTCATATAGTAAAACGCCGCATAAAGACCGCTGTATAAAGCTAAATCAAACTGCTCGGTTGTGTGGTCTGCTAAGGTTACGCCACTAGCCGATGCTTGAGCGTTATTAATAAGCACGTCAATTCTGCCAAATTCTGCAATGGTTTTTTCAACCACAGCCTTTACAACGCTTTCGTTATCGGCACCGCTATTAACATCTGCAACTACGGTTAAAACCTTAATGCCATATAGTCTTTCAAGCTCTTCTTTGGCGTCTAATAGCTTTTTTTCGTTTCTGCCTGTAATAACAAGATTTGCGCCTTCTTTTGCATAAGCGGTTGCAATACCGTAACCAATAGAACCGCATCTACCGTCACTTAATACTGCGCGGCCGGCTCCTGTAATTATTGCTGTTTTTCCTTGTAAATGTCCCATAATCTCACCTTTATTTTTTATCTTTTAACAAAATATTCTTCGTACCAAACCAAGAATGAATAAATAACGTAAACCTTACGCCAGTTATCAGAATTGCCACCAATATATTCTTGGAATATGGCATTAATTTCATCTAAATTAAAGAATTTTTCTGCTATTTCGCCATTGAATAGTCTTACAACGTCGCGGTTATATCTTTCATCTGCCATCCATACTCTTATTGGCACTACAAAGCCAAGCTTTTTTCTAAAAGCAATTTCATCGGGCAGCACCTTTGCGGCAGCTGTGCGAAGCGCCACTTTGTTTTGTTCTTCATTAACCTTATAGCAAGATGGCATACGCGAAGCAATATCAAAAATTCTAACGTCTGTAAGTGGCATTCTTACTTCGAGTCCTGCGGCGGTACCCATTTTATCAACGTTTAAATAAATATCGCCCTCAAGCCAAAGCTGAATATCAACGTCCGACATTTTAGATAGGGGATCTAGCCCTTCGTTTTCTTCATAAATTTCCTTTACAAAGTTAATTGGAAGAAGTCCATCGATATAATTTTTCATTATTTTTTGCTTTTCTTCTTCCTTCATAATGTTGGTGTTGCCAACGTAAAAGGTTTTTAGATTGTCACCGTAGCGTTCAGCGTTGCGGTACATATTGTAACCACCGAAAAATTCATCTGCGCCTTCACCTGAATAGCAAATTTTTGTGTGCTTAGCGGTTTCAATACAACCAATGGCAAAAGCCACAGCAGAAGCGTCACCCAAAGGCTGCTCCATATTATACATAACGTAAGGTATGGTTTTAAAATAACGTTCTGGGGTAATAACACAGCGGTTAAAGTTTTTGTTTAATATTTTTGCGGTTTCTGCCGCCATACCCGATTCATCCAGTCGGCTATCATCGTAACCGCAAGAATTACAGTCACTAACGTCGCTCATAGCTAAAACGTAAGAAGAGTCAACCCCGCCCGACAAAAAGCTTTCGGCATATTCATTTTTTTCTTTAACGGTGGGCATAATTTCTTTTATAGTAGCATGAATTTCGTCTGCCCATTCATCTAAATTTTTTGTGTTATCAGGCTTAAAGGTGGGTTTAAAATAACGATATATTTCGTTTTTACCGTTTTTTCTTATTAAAACTCTGCCGGGTAGCAGCTTTTTAACACCCTTAAAAAAGGTTTGGTCCCCAATAGTGTAAGTAAGGGTTAAGTAAATTTGTAAAAGGCTTTCATTAAGCTCTTTAACAAAATCAGGGTGTTCCATAATTGTTCGTATTTGCGCCGAACAAACAAAATCCCCATTTTGTGTTTCGTAATAATATAAAGGTTTTGTACCAAATTGGTCACGCACACAAATATATTCATCATTTTCCGCATCATACAAACAAAAGCTGAACATTCCGTATAAATGGTTGCCAATTTCTTTGCCCCATTTTTTATAGCCTTCTGTAATTATAAGCTCTTCACGTTGTTTGTGGTCAGATAAATAGCATTTGTCTATATTAAGTTCATTAAAAAGCTCTGAAAAATTTCTTATGTGCCCTTTATATTCTATAACCTTAATCATTAAAATTCCTCGCAAAATAAGTATAT
>JAZNNZ010000103.1:0-3173 GCA_045580525.1 Acutalibacteraceae bacterium | reverse complement strand
CAAACCTTGCAAATTCAAGATGCTGTTATGGCTGTTTCGGGTATTAGTTTAGAAAATATTAAGATAGTTACGGTAAAATAGTTGTAAAAATAGTTGTAGTTTTGAATATTTTTTGTTATAATAATAAATATTCGGGAGGTTTTATTCTTGGATAACAACAATATTTTATCAATTAATAAAGAGGTTATTGCAAAAATGGCAGGTCTTGCAGCACAAGAAACCGAAGGTGTTGCGGCTTTGGCAAAAATACCTAGTGATGTAAAAACAATATTCCACACAGGTGAATTTACCCGTTCTGTTAAGGTTAATACAGATAACGACTGTGTTGAAATTGAAGTTTACATTAAGGTTAAAAGCGGAGCTCTTGCTACAAAGGTAGCGGAAGACGTGCAAAACAAAATTAAAGATGATATTCAAAATATGACTGGCAGCGCAGTTACAAAGGTTAATGTAGTTGTTGCCGATGTGGAGTTTTCTGAAGATGAATAATAACTATTCAATGCTGCTTGACTTGTATGAATTTACAATGTCAAACGGCATTCTTCATTCTGATAAGAAGGATACCGTTTGTTATTTTGATATGTTTTTTCGCCGCGTTCCGGATGAAGGCGGTTTTGCCATTATGGCAGGTCTTGAGCAGCTTATAGACTACCTTAAAAACTTAAAATTCACAAAAGAAGATATTGACTATTTACGTTCTTTAAATCTGTTTTGTGAAGAATTTTTAGAATTTTTAAGAGATTTTAAATTTACTTGTGACGTTTGGGCGGTGCCCGAAGGCACACCAATCTTTCCAAACGAACCAATAATTACCGTGCGCGGTCCGGCAATGCAGGCCTTTATTGTTGAAACAATGGTGCTATTAACAATCAACCATCAGTCTTTAATTGCAACAAAGGCAAACCGTATTGTTCGCGCGGCTAACGGTAAACCGGTTATGGAATTTGGTGCTCGTCGTGCGCACGGTACAGCGGCGTCGGTTTATGGCGCAAGAGCTGCCATTATTGGTGGTTGTGCAGGGACAAGCTGTGTTATGTCTGCGCAAAAGTTTGGCGCAAAGCCAATGGGTACAATGGCTCATAGCTGGGTGCAGCTTTTTGATAGTGAATATGAAGCCTTTAAAACCTATGCCGAAGAATACCCCGAAAGCTGTATTTTGCTTGTTGATACATACAACGTTTTAAAATCCGGCATTCCTAATGCAATTAAGGTTTTTGATGAAGTGCTAAAACCAAAGGGCTATCGTCCTGCGGGTATAAGAATTGATAGTGGCGATATTTCATATTTAACATCAAAGTGCCGCAAAATGCTTGATAAAGCAGGTTATCCTGACTGTAAAATTTGCATATCAAATTCACTTGATGAATATTTAATTCGCGACCTACTTATTCAGGGTGCCGCGGTTGATTCGTTTGGTGTTGGTGAACGCTTAATTACTGCATCTTCAGAAGCAGTTTTCGGTGGAGTATATAAGCTTGTTGCTACAGAAGATGACTGCGGCAATATTACCCCAAAAATTAAGATTAGTGAAAACACCGCAAAGGTTACAATACCGGGTGTTAAAGATATTTATAGATTATACGATAATGAAACCAATAAGGCTATGGCAGACGTTATCTGCTTAAAGGGAGAAAAAATTGAGGCACCCTTTACGCTTTTTGATCCCGTTCATACATGGAAACGCAAAACCGTTACAGATTTTACTGCGGTACCGCTTAGAAAGCAGATTTTTGAAAAGGGTAAGCTTGTATACGAGTTACCAAAATTAAGTGATATTGCACAGTATAGTAAGGCGGCGGTTGCTACTTTATGGGATGAAGTTAAGCGTTTTGAAAAGCCGCATACCTACTACGTTGACCTTACTCAAGATTTATGGGATCTTCGTGAAAAAATGCTTAAAGGAGAAAAATAATGAAAAAAGTATTAAGCATAATTTTATCTGTTTTATTAATTTTTGCTGTTTTTACTGCTTGTGAAAAGGTAGATCATAAAGAAAATAACAGCGTTTCATCAAAACCTTCGGTTATGCTTTCAGAACTTGCATCAAGCGGGAAAATTCCTGAAATGCAGTTTGGTATTGGAGCCGGTGTTGATGAAGTTAAAAAGCATTATCAAGATCAAATGGCAAGTGATCCATATGCTCCTGAGCTTTTAGAATATACTGTTGATGAGTATACAAAATTAGATTTAGGCTCTTATGCATATTATTATGAAACCGATAATAAAGCAGGCGGTATTGTGGGTGTAACTGCAGTAGATAAGGCCTTTGGCTTTTCTATGAATCTTGCTATGCTTGAAGACGTTAAGGCCGCCGCAGGTGAAGATGCGGTTGAAACGTTGACTACAGATGCCGAATTATTCTTTTTACCCGGCGGAACACCCGAAGGCGCTAAAAAGATTTATTTAAATGCAGGAGATTACGAATTAAAGCTATTCTTCTTTAACGGATATCTCGCGGCAGTTTCTTTGTTTTAATTAAATAATAAGGGTGGATTTCACTATGATTTTAACTGTAGACATTGGAAATACCAACATAACCCTTGGTGGATTTTTAGATGATAAATTAAATTTTGTGGCACGTCTTTCAACAGATAACGGTAAAACCGCCGATGAATATGCAATTGATCTTAAGGACGTTTTAGCATTAAACGGTTTTTCGGGAAAAATTACGGGAGCGGTTATTAGCTCTGTAGTACCAATTGTTGAAGACAGAATTAACCGTGCGTTAATTAAGCTTTATGGGGTTACACCAATTATATTAGGTCCGGGTGTTAAAACGGGACTTAATATAAAAATTGATAATCCCGCACAGCTTGGCGCAGACTTAGCCGCAGGGGCTGTGGGAGCACTTGCAAAATACCCGCTTCCTGCAATTATTATAGATATGGGAACCGCCACAACCCTTACAGCAATCAACAAAAAGGGCGAGTTTTTGGGTGGTGCCATTGCCGCGGGTGTGGGCACAACACTTGAAGCCTTAACTCAAAAAACCACGTTGCTTCCAAGCGTTAGTGTTAAAGCGCCTAAAAAGGCCATTGGCTCTAACACGGTAGAATGTATGCAGGTGGGTCTTGTTTACGGTACTGCCGCTATGATAGACGGTCTTATTGACCGCTTTAAGGCTGAACTTAAAGAAGAAAACCTTACCATAGTTGCAACAGGCGGCAGAGCAG